>NZ_BTPU01000010.1:0-101406 GCF_036985595.1 Vallitalea maricola
GTTATTGTTATAATTATGATATTACACCACACAAATACTTTTTTCATATAATCCCCCTTAATTAGATTGATACCCATCATTTTAATGAATTAATAAACTCAATATATTTCACCAATAGCCTGTAATAATACTGCCACTATAGAAGAATAAGTTTTTTGTAATTATAATTGAAGATAACTTAAAGCAAAATAGTATATGTATATGTGGAGTAGTGAGGCAGGACGCCGAACCCAGCTCTTTGCTCATGGACGAGCAAGTAGCTGGCGTAACATATACATATACTATTTTGCAAAAGCCACGTCAGAACAAAACTCTTTTTTCTGACTCACCTTAATATATAAAAAAAGATACACCAGAACTATTAAAATTCTACATGTATCTTTAAAGCACTTATTAACTTATCCCCTTCACAAAAGGTTTATATATCTCTTTCTTAGAATAAGTAAGCACTTCCTCATTATCTAATTGACTATATCTATTGGTTATGACTTCCCATCCTTTAACAAATTCAACTTTTTTACTATCTTCAGGAAGAAGTTCATTCACTATATTCTTTTCAACCCTGACATTGGTTGCAACTTCATCTCTAGATAGTATCTTACACCATATATACAAATCTTCTTTTGATACACCCATGTTAATTACTATATCTGAATTAGTGTTATTTTGAAACTTCAAATCTTTTCTTCCGTATACATAGGTTGCGTCTCTGCCAAGATCTACAAATCTGTCTTCTCCCCATAAGTCTGTACTATGATTATATTTTTCTAATATTTTCAGATTGCCATATAATACAGCATTAAACAAAACTGAACTATCTAGACAAAGCCCCCCACCTGTAGTATAAGTAGTTTTACCATTTCTGAAAACAGGTCCTTGTGCATATCCTTTCTGTATAGTCGCCTCTCCTAGAATCTTCCTTAAGGAAAATACCTGACTAGGCTTGAGCAGTGTTCCATTGATTGTATCTGCTCCTAGACTCATGTTATGTATTCTGCTATGATTTACCTCTCCTAATTCCTCTCTCCAATTAATATCTATTTTGTATTCAGATATCAGATGCCATCTACTAATATTTTCTTCATTCCCGATTTTCATATTAGTAAACTTAAGTAGCCAACCTTTTATAAAACTTTTCAAGTTATCCAAGAATAACCTTGTCCTAAGAAATTTCATCCCATTTTTTCGTTTACCAAACACAATATCTCCTCCTAATAGCATTATTAATATGTCTCAACTTATTTATTATACAATAATTAGTCTTTTTTAGTATTTCATAATAATTAAATGTTATTAAAACAATATTAATTTTTATTTACTCAGATATTAATAAATATTTGTTTGCCTAATAGTTTGTTTCACTTATTAAGACAATAAAAAATTTGGTTAATATTTAACTTTAACCAAATTTTATTATTATATTTCAAATAAATATATTTAATTCAATTATACATTCTAAGCCTATCTAATTAGATATTAACTTTCAATGTGTGTATCTCAAAAGGTTTGAATTTTAGATTAACTATACCTTTCTCAATTGGTATATCACTAGAATTTTCCTCCATCATATCAACCAATTTAACAGATTTCACATCAAAGTTAAAGAATATCTGAGAATTAACACTTGAACTGTTGTTTTCATACAATCTAACTATAATATCATTATCATCTTCTGCTTTTTTAACTGATTCAACCACTACATCTCCATCTAATATCTCAATGAATGACTTTGTCATTGGTAATTGCTCTTTACTTGAATTGACTTCTATGCAATTCAGTGGAATATTAAGTTCATCTGCTCTTTTAGCAACTTCTCCCGTTACATAATCTCCATTATGAGGATATAGAGAGTAAGTAAATTCATGTTTACCTCTATCAGCATTAATACCAGGATAATTAGTACTTCTCAATAAATTCAGATCTATAGTATTTTCTAGAACCTTATATCCATACTTGCAATTATTCATCAATGCTACTCCATAATCCCTTTGGGAAATATCTACCCATTTATGAGCACATATCTCGTATTTGGCAGATTCCCAGCTTGTATTTCTATAAAGCGGGCGTTTTATAGTACCAAATTGGATATCACATATTGCTTCTGTAGCATAAATGTCCACTGGGAAAGAAGTTCGTAACATTTTATTACTTTCTTGCCACTGAACTTCGGTTTTGAAATCAATTCTTCTACTATCTTTTGTTAGAATAACTTTTTGTATCAGTTTTGATTCTCCGAAGATATAGACTTGCTTCATAATTGCTTTTGGTCCATCTATATAGTTTTCTCTTGATTCTAATTGAAAACTGTCAAATGGTCTTTGGTCATAATTTATATCAAAATCCCATGCATCTCCCTGGTCATCATAAACAGCTAATACATTAGCTTCTACACCATCTTGTATAACCTCTCGTTGGAATTTTTTATCATATATTGACTTTATTGTTCCATCATCATTGAACTGTAATCTAATTAGTTCATTTTCTAAACAATCTTCTTTTACTACTAGTTTCTCACTAGTATCATCAATTTCTTTTTCGTCTACCACTAAATATCCCATTGGTGGTACTGATAAATATTGCCAATCATCTTTTACTTTTATCCACTCTTTACGTTCCCATGAGAGTGAATTAAATACCATATGTGGATTATCTATTCCATGGGTATTAATATTATCAGCTATTGCTTCGAGAGATTTTTGAATCATTTCTTTAGTTTTGTTCATTAATACTTGGTATCTATCAAGACTTTCATCATATACACGTTTAATAGATGAACCAGGTAGAATATCATGAAATTGATAGAGTAAAACTTCTTTCCATATTTCTTCAATTTCTTCTTGTGGATATACCATCTGAGCATTTATCTGTGCTAACATGGATGAAAGTTCTAATTCTCTCAACATTATTTCCATTTTTCTATTGTATTTTTTATTTTTTGCCTGTGAAGTAAAAGTACCTTGGTGCTTTTCAAGATATAACTCACCATTCCAAGTTTTATACTTATCAGAATCTTTGTCTATTCTTTTGAAGAAATCAAGTGAAGATTCTTGAACTACAGGTGACAATCCATTCAGATTTTTAACTCTCCCCAGTCTTTCCAAATGTTCTGCTCCAGGTCCTCCACCTCCATCGCCTATTCCAAACAGCATTAGACAGTTGTCAGAGACTCCTTTATCCAAGTATTGTGCCTCTGTCTTTTTAATTGCTTGAGGACTGGCTGAACTATTATATGTTCCTTCTGGAGGCATATGGCATAATATTTTTGTACCATCTATACCTTGCCAATTGAATGTATGGTGAGGGAATTGATTAATCTCACTCCATGACAATTTTATGGTCATAAAATAATCAACACCTGATTTTTTTAAGATTTGGGGCAATGAACCAGTATATCCAAAGACATCTGGGAGCCATAATATCTTCATATCTTTACCGAATTCTTCTCTGAAAAATCTTTTACCATATACGACTTGTCTAATCAATGCTTCTCCGCCAGAAATATTGGTATCAGGTTCTACCCACATAGCACCTTGTACTTCCCATCGCTCTTCCTTGATTCTTTGTTCAATTTTTTTATATAGACTAGGATAACGTTCCTTCATCCATACATAGAGTTGAGGTTGACTAGCTCCAAAAATATAATCTGGATAACGTTCCATCATCTCCAGTACTGTTGAAAAGGTTCTAGCTCCTTTTCTAATAGTTTCTCTAATAGGCCATAACCATGCAAGGTCAATGTGAGCATGACCAATAGCGCTTACTGTTAAAGATGGGTCGCCACCTTTTTTATTCAACTCACTCATCAATATTTTTCTTGCCTTGACTGCCTCTTCTTCTGTATAGTCTTTCAAGACTTTTGTAGCTTCATCTAATTTATAAAGTATACTCATATGCCTTGATTCACTATCAGGTAACTGAGACATCAATTCATATAATACTTGAAAATCATAATATAGAGCTCTCATCTCTTGGTTGCATACAGCAACACAAACCTCTTCCAGAGTACCCTCTTTACTATATCTACCAAATAGGTCATTACAACCTGTTTCTATCCATATATCAATTTTTTCTCCACCTTCAGAGTTTTCAAGGAACTGTACAACCTTTTTACCAGGTTTTCCCAAGGAAAAATCGAAAGAAGAACTTATATTTGTTAATCCTCTAATAGGACAACCTTCTTTATCAAAAACACAACCCTCACCATTAACGTCGATTAACAGAACGATTTTTTGCCCTTTTTGTGTCTTAGGAACTTCACCTGTAAAATTAAACCATCCACAATCCCATAATTGTCCCCAAGTTTCTCCTATGTGAACTTGCTTTTTCTCTCCATTACATCGTTCATGGAATGGAACTGGTTCTTTGGTAACCCATGCAACAGCATCTAATTCTGCCACTTTTTCATACATAGCTTTATTAACTTTATCAATCACGTTTTGAATATAGACATACATCTTTTTTTTATTATATGGCATAATTATACTTACTCCCATCTTATCTAACTTTGCTTAATTTCTGCTAATATTTTCTCACTAAAACAATTATTTAATTCCTGTCATACTGATTCCTTCAACAAATTTTTTCTGGAATATTAAAAATACAATTACTATTGGTGCTAAAGTCGTAATCAATGCTGCCGATTCTAGAATCATATCATACCCAGTCTGGAAATTAGTCTGAAATCCCATTAAACTAAGCTGAACTGTAAATACTTCTGCTTTGTTGGTAACTATCATAGGCCATAGATAATCATTCCACATCTGAGTATATGTTATTATGAAATATGTAGCTATCACAGGTCCTGATAATGGCAATACAACCTTAAAGAAAATTTTCATTTCACCAGCACCATCTATGTATGCAGATTCAATTATTGAATCAGGAAGGGTTTCTAAAAACTGTTTTGCAAGAAATATCCCTACAATATTGACTAATCCTGGTATAATAAGTGCAGCCAAAGTATTTAGAATGTTTAAATCTCTAACTAAAATATAGTTAGGTATTAATAATACTTCTGCTGGTACCATCAATGTTGATAGTAACATGACAAATATTATTTTTCTGCCTCTAAACTTCTTCTTTGCAATTACATAACCTACTAAAATTGCAATGAATGCACTTACCAAAGTAAATATTGTAACATAAATCAAACTGTTTTTGTATCCTATTCCTAAATTTGACATTTTCCAAGCCTGAACATAATTTTCAAAATGGAATCCTTTGGGCAATAAATATATTTTCCCCATTTCAGGCAAGAAATCTTTTGGTTGCAGTGAGTAAACTATCCTTAGATAAAAAGGGAATAGCTGAACAAATGCAAAGATACTCAAGATGATATAAAATATTGTGTTTCTGATTTTATTTTTACCCTTATTCATAAGTTACCTTCTCCCCTTCAAATCTAAATTGTATAATAGTAACAATTAGAATAAATATGAAAAATACAACTGCAATAGATGATGCATATCCCATTTTATTCTCAACAAAACCGTCCTGGTATATTCTAAGAACCACTGACATAGTACTGCCGATAGGTCCCCCTTTAGTAACAAGCTGCATTGGACCTATTACCTTAAAACTTTCAATTGTTGTGTATACTATATTTAATAAAATAATTGGTTTTAATAAAGGAATTGTAACTTTTTTGAAGATAGTCCAGTTACTTGCTCCATCAATCTTAGCAGCTTCATAGAATGTCTTAGGGATTTGTTTTAATCCAGCTAAATAAATAAGCATTCTTATTCCAAAACCTAAAAATAGTGGATAAAGCATCAATGATATCAACGCCATATCTGGGTCTGACAGCCAGGCTACAGATTTAATTCCGAAATGACCTAATATTGTATTCAAGAAACCATAAGGACTTGGATCGAAAATCCATTCTATCATTGTGGCTCCTACAACCTGTGAAACAAGTATAGGCCAGAATAACGCCGCCCTGAAGAACTTTTCTCCCCTTGAAATACAAGTAATCATGTAAGCTGTACCAAGTCCAATTAGATTATGTCCTATCACAGTGAATACAGTCCATATGAAGGTATTGTTAAAAGCTTTCCATAGACCTCCATCATTAGTAAATATACGAATATAATTATCTAATCCAACAAAATCTGGAGCTTTGAATATATTCCAATCAGTAAAACTAAGATATATTACTCTAAACAGTGCAAACAGAAAAAATATTCCCCAAAGAATTAATGGTATTGCAAGCATTCTATATGCTATTATTTCATTTTTATATTTGACTCTAATCCTCTTATAGCTTTTCTTATTTTCTTTAACAGCCTTACTTTTCATCATTAACCTTCTTTCAAAATAAGGGCTGTCTAATAATACTAACAGCTAATAGATTATTTAGCCTATATTATTAGATGCCCTATTTTATTTATGCAATTGTTGACTAGGATTCTATTTAATATTCTTTATCTCTTCGTCACATAATTCTTTTGCTTCCTTTAATGCTTCTTCTGGCTCTGCAACACCAGTCAGAACTTTTTGAATTGCATTTGAAAGATGCTTATCAATTGAAGGCCATGCTGGACTTCCTGGTCTTGATACAGTATTTTTAAATTGTTCAACAAATACTTTCCACTCTGGAGTATTAAACATTTCATCCTCTAATGAATCTTTTAATGAAGGCATTAGATTAGTTTGTTTTGCATAGGATAACTGTAGATCTTTATTGGTTGCTAGGAACTTACAGAAATCATATGCTTCTTGTTGATGTTTTGTTGCTTTTGTTATTGCAAGACTATATAATCCTAATGGTGCATATCCTGTAACACCGTCTTTCAATGATACTAATGGTGCAACATTCAAATTGGCTGTTTCATCAGCAGTAAGTCTATTTATATTCCAACATCCCATTTCTAATAACCCAATTTTACCTTCATAAAATTCATTTTCAAGGTATACATTTGGTGGTATTGCTCCACAACTAAGTAAATCATCTACTTGCTGTAATGCATTAACAGCTTCTTTACTGTCTAATGTACTTGCACTCCAATCGTCATTTAGAATAGAACCACCGTTTCTAGCAACCCATGAACTAAATTGGAAAGATAGGAATCCACTTCCCTTTGGATTAACTGGAACAGTATATCCATATACACCTTCTTCTCCTAAATCATTTATTGCTAACGCAACATCTTTTAATTCTTCGTATGTAGCAGGAACTTCTTTACCTGCTTTAGTCAATAAATCTTCATTATACATCAATGCTAATGTATTAGCGTCAAATGGTAATGCATAAACATTATCTTGATACATATTTGCTTTCCATGCTGATTCCACAAATTTGTCTTTGATATCATTTGCACCAAATTCACTTAACTCTAGAATTTGGTCATTATAACCTAAAGTTTGAACAAATACATGATCTATCTTTACAATATCAGGAGCTGTCTTTCCTGCTAGAGCAACTTTATAATTATCATAGTAATCAAAATTAGCTAACCATTCTGGTTCAATCTTAACGTTAGGATGTTCAGCCTCATATTCTGCTATGGCATCTAACAGTGGTTGCTTAAATTCATCTTGACTTGCCCACCAAATACTGAGCTTAACTTGTTTCTTACTATCTCCTTGTTGCTCGTTCACTTTACCATCCATTTTCTGAGAATCTCCATTGGAAACTGTTTCTTTTGAACCACATCCAGTAAATAAACTCATTACCATTAATATACTCATAACAAGAGTAAACCATTTTTTTATGTTAACCATATTATATCCTCCCTAAAACCTTAGACTTATGATATTTTTTTGTTGTTTATCTTATTGAAACTTGTCCTACAGAACCTGTTTTAATAATTTTGTATTTGTTTAGAATGAGATTTGATGATTGCTGCTTATTATCTATGATCATAGTTATTTGTTTTGCAGCGGCCTCACCCAATTTTTTATAATCTACTACTACCCTGCTGACTTCAGGAGTCAAGAAATAATCCATACCACCTAGTGCAAAAACGGAAATATCGCCTGGTATGTTAATACCTTTAGTTTTTGCTTCTTCATATACCCCAAGTGCCACTACATCTGATTCAGTAATAATTGCACTGAATTCTCCTTTTTCCAAAATACTACTCGCTAATTTCTTTGCTTTTATTATTGTATTATCACAGTTATATATATAAGAAGGTTCAAAATCAATCTGGTTCTCTGATAGAGCTTTTATATATCCTTTTAAACGGTCAGATGTAATAGTTAAATTAGGTTTACTGTTTATGAATGCAATCTTTTTATGACCATTTTGTATTAGCATTTTTGTTGCACTATAAGCTATTTCAATATTATCCACATCTAAACTGCTTAAGTTCTCATATGATTTTGGAGCTTTTCCAACCAAGACAATGGGCGTACCTGAACTAACAAAGTCTTTAATACGTATATCTTCAATTTCGGGATCTAAGATAATCGCTCCATCTATAGGTTCTATCCTTAACTTAGCACCTTTAGGTATCTTTTCATTATCTCTATCAATATATAAGATAACGTTATAATTAAACTCATTCAACTTCATAGCAACACCTTCAATGATTTGATGATGCATACTTCTAAACTCACCTAGATTTTCTAAAAACAAACCAATCATATAAGTTTTTTTGTTGGCTAGACCCGTAGCTAGTTTATTAGGATAATAATTCAATTCTTGCGCAGCCTTTAAAACTCTATCAGTAATTTCTTCACTTACATATTTAGTATTATTAAATACGTTGGATACAGTAGATTTTGAAACTCCAGCTAATTTTGATACATCATTAATTGTACTCATTCTATAACCACCTTTTTACCTTAAAATACTGCTTCAGACCGTAATAGTGAACCGGTTTTCTACTCCATAATATCATAATTATTAATATATGTAAATGGTAATTAACAATTATAATATCTACAAGGGCAAAAGGTGTTATGCATTAACTTGACTAAAAGAAACTTGTTGTAAAAGTAAATATATCATTGCATTGAGTAGTAATATTATCATCTACCGCAATAACTTTCCAATAATAATTTGTCCATGTGTCTAGTGTGATGGTTGAAGTATAATTACTAGTTGTAATACCTGAAACATCTATCTCAGGACTGGAAAAATCACTATTGTTATCTACAATGATTCTATAACTGTCTGCTCCTACAGAATCTTCCCAATCAAAAGCTGTATTTGTTTTAGAAACCCAAGTACTATTATTTGAAGGAGTTAATAATTTAAAAGTTTCAGCAGTCTGGCTGATGTTTTCTTTTATTAATCTAACAAATTCATCAGGTGCAACTACTCTCACATCAGAATCTAATCTATCAACAATATATTGTATAGTTGCTGGCAGATCATAATTGTTCCATGCATCAACTGCTATCATTGAGTATCCGCTTTCACTGTGAGTATCTGTAGGTTGACTATTAAGGTAGTTCACTACTTGATCTTTTTTATAAGCGTATGAAAGTCCATCTGCTAATTTCATACTAGTTGATATTACAGGTTTTCCATTGGACCATAAAATATCTCCATTGTAAGGACTACCAAAGTATTGTGTCCACTCATAATAGAATAAACCGTCGATATTAGACTGCATAGTATATTTATCCCATATCGAAGTATCATTGAAGGAATTCCTTCCAATTACAGCTACAATACCCATATCCAATTTACCCATATAATCATTTAATCTCTGAGTATGTAAATCAAGCTCACTTGCTGGATAAGATTTTGGATAAATGAATCCACTTCCAGAAGGTCCTACGATAAAGTTATCATTAGGAGTTGCTGATTCATAATACCAGTCTAATACAGATGGTGATATATCTATCATTCCAGGAGGCATTGTCCAACCTAATGCAAAATTACCTCTTGATTGACTTCCCCACCAATCATCTTCATTTCCTCTGTTAAGAGTCCATTGTAGGTTATCTCCATCTGATACATAGAATGTTACATAATGGACATTTTCCTCATTAGTAGCTTGTGCAGTATTTTGAGAATATGTTCCTGCAGAAAATCCGCTTAGAACTGATAAATTAAGTGCCCAATCAGAAGGAATGCTCATTACACCATTATAGGAACTGTTTGAAATAAACGCTTCTTCTGAACCACCGCTGGTATCTCCCCATCCAAAAACAACTGAATCAGGATCTAATTTTTGCATTATTGATGTTCTAAAACTTGAATTGCCATCATAAAAGACAAGAGCCTTGTTCATTGCTGCAAAATCTCTTAAGTGGGTTGAATGTTCATCATCTTCTTTTGCTTCTATGACAATACTGTGATTCAACTGGTTCCAATAGTTATCTACTACCCATGATTCGTTTTTACCAGTAACATCCTGCACTAGAGTTAATCCATTATTCTGTGCTGTTATTTCAATACTTGCTTCTACTGCAACAGCATCCAATACTCCTGCTAATGAATTAGCTGCATTCATAGAATCAGTACCCCCTTGATACAATATGTATCCATCAATATACTGACTGAATGTATTAATTAAATCCCATGCACTATTGACTTGTTGATAAGTTATCCCTTTTTTGCTTACCAGATCATTAAGATATCTTGAGTATGCATCTTCTGTAAAGTATGGATCTGAATCAATTATGTATATCTGTGATGATGTCTTATTAGCAACAATTCCTTGTAAAGTTGCTATCATAGTTCTTTCTGCATGGGTCATATTCTGAATATCAATAACATATAGATCAGTTGCCGTATATGCTGGTTTTGTATAATATGAACCATTAGAATAAGCATGGACATTATTAGCATTAAAAGTCGTCAATGTAAAAATTATGCATAGACTCAATAAAAAACTTAACACCTTTCTTTTCACAAAAATTCCTCCTAAATTCTATTATATTTCCTGTATTTAGTTGTTTGTTACTTTATGAATTTAAGATTAGTATACAATGAAGTTAGTTATTTATATCTTGCAAGATATATAAATTAGTTATTCAGTAAACCGGTTTTCTGTAATCATAGTAATATATATTTTGTAAAAAGTCAATACTTTTTTATAAAAATATAACCATTTTATAGTCATTTTAACTTTTTATACAAACAAAAGAAGTTACGCGTAGCTTTCAAAAGGAATTTTAACGTTAATAAAGTCTTTCCTTAAGACAGAAAAGGAGATTGTATCATAAACATTAATTTAAATTTCATGGTATAACCATAAAAATGTTTATAATACAACTCTCCTTTAATATTCAAATGTAGCTTCTACCATAGCTACTATACTCAGTTTACCTGATTGAACAGGTATTCCACCATCTCTATAAATAGCAGTTTCATAAGGTTTAATTTGATCACGCTTTGTCTTTTCTATGACTTTTATGGGTCGTGGATTAATCCTTGTTCTAAGTGTCATTCCTATATTTTCAGCTTTATCCCTAGCATTTATTACTGACAATTCTAATGCATCTTCATAGTATTTATCTGGTTCATCCACTGTAAAATTTAATCCTTGTTGATAATTCACACCATTCTTAACTGCATTTTGTATAATCATACCTACTGTATCAATATCAGTAACTGTTATTTCAATTACATGCCTTACTTCATAACCTCTAAAATCTTGTTTACCCTCTATATAATCATATTGTGGTACAACTGTGTATTGGATGGTCTTAATCTCTGTTTTGTTTACACCATCATCTACAAGCCCTTTGATTACTTGATCCATGATATTTTTATTTTCATCTTGTGCCATCACTACATCTTCATTTTTTGTTATAACACCTAATTTAAGAATTGCTGTATCTGGTTCCAATTCAACCTTACCGATGCCTACTACAGTTATTAATCTCCTGTCTTCACAGTTTATCTTTTCTTGATAGGAGGGAGGATATCTATCGTAACACATATTTGGTACCATATTTTCTCCTCAATAATATTATTCTTATATATAGTATGTTATGTCGTTATGAAATGTACTTATTGATTTATGTATTCTGGCAATATAAAAGATTGCCATCAGGCAACCTTTCATATTAATATATGCAATTATAATTATAAATAACTCAACTTTCCTACCTTTAAGTTAATGCAGGTAAATTAAGGGTTATTGATTTGGTTTCAATATTGAAGTGGGAAAGTTGAGTAAATAATTTTATTTTGCTGTAATATATCCTTCAGCTGTCAACAATTCAGCAATTAAAACTGCTCCACCAGCTGCACCTCTTAGAGTATTATGAGATAGACATACAAATTTGTAATCATATAAGTTATCTTCTCTAAATCTACCAACTGTTACGCCCATTCCATTTTCATAATTACGGTCGATTTTTGTTTGTGGACGATTGTCTTCTTCCATGTATTTCATAAATTGTTTCGGCGCTGATGGAAGTTTCAATTCTTGTGGTTTACCTGAATAACTATTTAATATACTAATAACTTCATTAACTTCAGGTTTTTCCTCAAAACTTATAGAAACTGCTGCTAAGTGGCCATCAGCTGCTGCAACTCTAATACATTGTGCAGAAATTACAGGCTCTGTAGCTGAAACAATCTTATCATTTTCGATTTTTCCCCATATTTTCATTGGCTCTTGTTCACTTTTTTCTTCTTCTCCACCAATATATGGTATTACATTATCAACCATTTCTGGCCAACTGTCAAATGTTTTACCAGCTCCAGATATTGCTTGATAAGTACACACATTAACTTTTGTAGGTTTATATTTCTTTAATGCATTGACAACTGGAACATAACTTTGAATTGAACAGTTAGGTTTTACTGCAATAAATCCTCTTTTTGTTCCAAGTCTTTTTCTTTGAGCATCAATTATTTTTAAATGCTCATCATTAATCTCTGGTATTACCATAGGTACATCTTCAGTCCAACGATTAGCTGAATTATTAGATACAACAGGTACTTCAGCTTTTGCATAAGCTTCCTCTAATTCACGAATAGTCTTCTTATCCATATCTACAGCACAGAAAACAAAATCAACCATTGCACTTATCTCTTCAACATTAGATGCATCCATCATAGTCATTTTACCGATTTTTTCAGGTATTTCTATTGATTGTGCCCAACGACCTTTTACTGCTTCATTATATGACTTTCCTGCTGATCTTGGACTTGCAGCTAGACATACTACATCATACCAAGGATGATCATGCAATAATGAAATGAATCTTTGACCTACCATACCAGTAGCTCCGATTATACCAACACGTAATTTACTTTCCATTTTTTATTACCTCACTTTTTAATGTTTTTATTGAATTAATTAAATATATCTTATATAATAAATAAACACAAATAATCAATTGTCTTTCTGACGTAAACATTTGTTTTTGTTATGCGTAGATTTTATCACGATTTTAAGAAAAAATCAAGCTTTTTAATAATTTATCTCTGTATTTTAGTAAAGTATTTTTGTATCTTATAATATATATATATTCTCAAACAGCAAAAAATCACTGATATCAGTGATTTTTTATTAATTAAACATGAACACTTGTAGTTGTAATTTTACCTTCTACTTTACTTAAGTTCTTAATCTTTAGTGTAGGATTTTTCACTTCATATTCATCTAAGATCTTTTCTAATATCTTAAATTCGTTCCTCTTCATTACTATTTCAACTTTATGTCGTCTATCGCCATTCATACCACGAGCAAGGAAATTATTGACTGTATATCCTTCTCTTCTAAGTTTTTCTGCGACTTTAATCATTTTTTCTCTGTTACTTAAAAATAAATCCACTTCAATAATCCCTAGAGCTAATCGCTCTTCAATCTTTCCACCTATAAACACACCAAATGTTCTACCACATGCATATGCTATTGTATAATGAAATCCTCCTGAACTAGTAACTTTCGTAAGTACTGATGCGAAAATTATTGCATCTATAAATACTAGAATATATACTGGGTTCATGATTTTCTTTGAAATCAATATTGTTTTAAGTGTAGCTAAAATATTAGTAAGAGAGGTGATTATGAATAATCCAACTAAAGTCAATATGAGTTCTTTTGTCATATTGCCACCTCCTTATATACTTTCTCATCAAATGAGATTTTGAGTTACTAAATTGTTAAATGCCTATTGCAAAATATGTAAGTATTATACCAGCCGCGGATTCTATAAATTAAAGCACATAGTTTACAAGTTAATTTTCTTTTAATATAAAAAGACTAATATCGCTATTAGTCTTTAATAATCACATATTAAAATTTTATATAAACAAATACATCTTGTTGCAATTTGATATTTACATAACCTTAATAACTTTTTGTATTATACCATAAAAAAATATATAATGCAAGTATTTTTTAGATAATCCTATTTATATCTTTATGCTCATGCAATAAATATAGTCTTTTATTTCCTCTATATCTTCTTTTATCCATGAATAATTTATTTTGTTAATATTCAACCCATACTCAAAATGAGCCATTCCTATACCCATATCAATATTACCCAAATTCATTTCCACGGATTTTGTATTTTGATAAAACCGTATTATATTATCTTTTTTTACTAGTCTCCATGGTTGCTTGTTTAGAGCTGAAGGAGCTAATCTAACAGCTTCATATGCATCATATAACACATCGTCTCTTGAAATTGATAAGGAATTACCAAGTTCTTTATCAAAAATTATTTCTTCAAAACCTTTTCTTTTTCTAGCCTTATCTTTTCTTTTACTCTCATATGCTCCATATGCAATGACAGCTGGCACTATTTTGTTTCCCATTTTACTTTCACCGCAAAAGAACTTCTTATTGAATGTTCCCCCAAGCCAGCAAGTTCCTATATTCATTCTAGTCATACCAAGAATATTTTTTTCCATAATATAGCCATAGTCTATATAACCATTTGTGGAATAATCTACATAACCATACATGTAACCTGCCATTCCTCTAATCATTCCATAACTGAACTTCAGATGTTTAGTATTTGGTTTAATCAACTTAACATTAACTTTGTTTCCCAATATACCTTGTTGCTCATATTTAGTAATATTATCTAAGTATTCCTTTTGTTTATCGTTCAAATCTTGTTTTAGATATTTCCTAACAGAGTACCTATCATATATCATATCCATATAAACTATCACCACCTAAATAATTATATAATTAAGTATACGTTAAGTAAAACTAATTATCAATATATGGTAATAATTTAGATAAGTAATTCAAATATATACACCGTTAAAATTGCACTTACAGCTACTTTTATTAAGCTTTTATCAAAATAAGCTACTACCAATGCTACTACCAACCCTGCAATTGCAGAATACAAATGTTGTGTTGAGTACAGAATGCTTGGGAATGTCATAGCTCCCAATACTGCATAAGGCACATAACTTAAAAAAGATCGAATGAATCTAGATTTTATCTTACGTTTGAAAATCACTAAAGGTGCTACCCTTGGTATATATGTAACAAAAGCCATAACCATTACTGCTATGAATTGTTTGGTAACCGTCATCTAATCATCCTCCTTTGGAAACAGAAGAGCACCAAAAGATGATGCGATTATAGTTGCTATAATAATTCTCCAACCTGATGATATATGATTAAATACAGGAAGCCATGTCAAAACACAATTAATTGCTACAGCTATAATAACTACTATCAAAGCTGACTTGGATTTTTTGGAAGCAGGGACTATCAATGCAATAAACATAGCGTATAGTGCTATCCCCATAGAATTTTGAACATTTTCTGATAATACAGAACATGATAAAGCTCCTAATGCCGTTCCTAGTCCCCATCCCAAAAAAGGACCTGTAATCAGACCTAACATATAGCGAAAAGAAATTTCTCCATCTTCCATAGCTGCTAAAGTAAATGTTTCATCTGTAATTCCAAATGCTAATAAACACCTTCTGAAAAAACTCATAGGTTTCTTAATCTTTTGAGATAGAGCTAACGACATAAGCATATAACGTATATTTATAACTAATGTTGTTACTCCTATTTCCAAATACGATGCTCCTGCTATTATTAATCCAGTTCCAGCAAATTGTCCAGCTGAAGTAAGATTTGATAAGGATATAAAAATAGTCAGCCATATAGGTATTCCACCAGTTACTGCCATCAATCCAAATGTAAATGAAACAGGTATATAACCTAACGCTATAGGCATTCCCTTTTTCAATCCACTATAAAATTCATTATCCGTTAGGTCTTTGTTGCGTATCTCATTATACTGTCTTGCTGCTGCATAATCTTTCAGTTTTCTCACCCACTAATTAAAATACTGTCATTTTGCTGTATATATTGTAACAATATATATAATAATGGATGGATTAAATTTGTCAAGTTTTTAAGAGAAATTTATGCATAATTATTAATTTATTTGTTTATTAATTGCATCAAATCCTTCTTTTCTTGAATCAGTAATTTGAATTCTTCATCAAGAATTGTATAGCGTTCATCTTGTACATTTAATAGACTAAGCTCTCCTAGTATCTTGGCAATACGATTTTCAACAATGATTAATTTTTCTTGATTAACTTTTTTATTACATCTTTTATCTCTATTTTCTAGCTTTAGCATATGCTCCTTGAATGAATCTTCTTTCCTATATATCTTACCATCTTCAAAAATCAATACTTTATCACATAACTTTTCTAACAGGTATCTATCATGTGAAACGATGATTATTGTTCCTTGATAGTCTCCCAGAGTTTTTTCCAGCATCTCACGACTATTGAGGTCTAAATGGTTGGTAGGCTCATCTAATATAAGAACATTGTTTTCCATCATTATCATATAAGCTATTTTAACTCTTGTTTTCTCCCCTACGCTAAGATTTTTAATTTTAGTATTAACCATCTTTTTTGTGAAACCCATATTGGCTAATAGTGTTTGAAGAGTACCTCTTACTTGATAATCATCTATATCAAAGAACTGTATCACTGTTTTATCTATATTCATTTCGCCTACATCTTGACTTAGATATGCTATTTTTGTTGAAGGGCTAAGATAAATCTCTCCATCGTCTAATTTTATTTCATTGAGTATAGCTTTTATGAGGGTTGTTTTACCACAACCATTTCTACCATATAATCCAATTTTCTCTTTGGATTTAATGTAAAATGAACTGTTTTCAAACAAAGATTTATCATCAAATCTCTTACCTATATTATTCGCCTCAAGTACCTTATTGCTTTTTGAATTGTTATTGAACTGAAATGTTATCTTTTGTTCTTCTTGTGGCTTCTCTATTCCTTCGTAGCGTAGTTTTTCAATCTTCTTGATCTTAGACTTAACTTGTTTATCCTTTTTCTTGGCTCTGACTCTATACTTTTCTTTATAGCCATCTTTTTTAGTTGAATCTCTATGCCCTTTCGAAGACCATTGTTTTAATCTGATTATTTCTTTTTTAATAGCTTCTTTGTTTTTTTCTTGAACCTGATATTGATGTAATTGACTTTCATATCTTTTTTTCTTCTCGGTGTAATATGCTGAATAATTACCTTTATAACAATTAGCTATACCACCTTCAATTTCTATGACTCTATTACAAACTTGATCCATAAAATATCTATCATGGGATATAATTACTATTGTTCCTTCATATTTTTTAATATTAGTTATCAACCACCTAACACCTTCATAATCCATATGATTAGTTGGTTCATCTAATATTAGAAATTCTGGCTTTTGTGCCCATATTTTTGCAAGCGCCAATTTTGTTTTTTCTCCACCACTTAGATTTTCTAATCTTAAGGTATTATAATCTTCTATATTATCTACGCCTAATTCTCTTGATGTATGAAAAAAATCACTGATGCCTATTTTATCACTAGTTATAACCATATGATTGAATTCACCTTGGGTATAATAGGTGGACTGATGCAAATACCCTATTTTTATATTCTTTTTATGCCATATTAATTGTCCACTATCTTGGTTCAAGTTACCGGTAATGATATTAGCAAGGGTAGTCTTCCCTGCTCCGTTATTACCTACAATGGCTATTCTATCACCCATTTCAACATGAAAATTAATATTCTCTAATATGATTCTATCTTTGAATTCCTTTTTTATGTTAATACATTTTAATAACAACAACATATAATTTCCTCCTGTCCAACTTTGCTCTACAGGAAATCTAATATCTTATTTATTTCTAGCATTTAAGCAGAACTATCCCAACAATATAAAAAGCTGTAAGTTGAATTAGTTCAACTTACAGCAATAATTCTATATCATACCTATAATCTCTAAAATAAAGTCATAGAGAGCAGTATCCAACTTATTAGAATGTAAAGCAGTCATATAATAGTCACACTATATATATAATTTCAAACTAGTTCTTAGCTAAAAATGCACAAAGATATTGTATTCCATAGATTCAAATTATTATATAAATCTAAACAAATCTTATTACACATCTATTAAATTATTTCTTATCTAGCTAAAAACATAATATTCATTTTTGTCTCCTTTTCATTCTTTTATTTATTATTATATTATCAACCTATAATTAATTTGTCAATAACTTTAAATTAAAATAAATGATAATATCACTACTACAGCAAATGTTACAAGTCCTTGAATCAGTGTTGCCATTGTATGGGATTTATATGCTGTAGATACATCCATTCCGCTGAATTCTGTTACGACCCAGAAGAAACTATCGTTGGCATGAGATACTGTCATAGCACCAGCACCAATAGCCATAACTGTTAATACACTTCCCATTGTTGATTGAAGTCCTAATGCCCCTAATAGTGGTGCTACAAGAGCGGATGTAGTTACAAGTGCAACAGTCGAAGAACCTTGTGCTGTTTTTAATGCAGCTGCTATTATAAATGGTAATAAAATTCCTAGATTATATGTTGCTAATGTTTCGCCTAAATAACTCCCAATAGGAGTAGCTTTAAGAACAGCTCCAAGTGCTCCACCTGCTCCAGTTACCATAATAATTATAGCAGCACTTTTAAGACCTTCTCCAACCCATCCTGTTAAAGTTTCTTCATTTAACTTAGGTAATAATAGTAATGAGAAGAAGAATCCTATAACTAATGCATTTATTGGTTTACCAAGAAAAGCAAAGAAAGTATACGCTGAACCTTGACCAAATGGCTGAGTTGGGAAATTAGCTATTGATCCAAGAGTGATTAAGATAATAGGAATTACTATAGGTGCAAAAGCTTTCCATGCACTTGGCAATTTACCATATTTTTCTTTGATTTCTTCATATGAAAATTGTAATTTTTCTTCATCTTCTTTTGAACGATATTTTTTACCAGCAATCTTAGCCCAAAAATAACCTGCAAGCATACCTATCAACGCTATAAATATACCTATTAGTATAACTAGACCAAGTTTATCTTCAAGTCCTAAATTTCCTGCGGCTGCTATTGGTCCAGGAGTTGGAGGCACAAATGTATGTGTAGCATATAATCCTGTTGCCAATGCAACAGTCATCATAACCGATGATGCCTTTGTTCTTTTCGCAAGTGATTTTTTAAGAGAAGATAGAATAACAAAACCAGAGTCACAAAATACTGGAATAGATACAATATATCCGATGATACTCATTGCAAGTCCAGGTCGTTTTTCACCAACTACTTTTAGCACTGTATCTGCCATAGTTATAGCAGCTCCAGATTTTTCTAATATTGTACCAATAATAGTTCCTAATATAATAACAATACCAATATAATTAAGTATTCCGCCAAATCCGCTTCTAATTGTAGAACCGATTTCTAGCACTGGCATTCCTGCTGCTAAAGCAATTCCATAAGAAGTAATTAATAATGCGATAAATGGGTGAATTTTAAGCTTAGAGGTAGCCAATACAATAAAAGCAATACCTAGTAATAAGATTAGAATTAATACTGGTCCTTGAACCATTCAAAACCCTCCTAATTATTAATATATTTTTATTTAGATAATAAACAATTAAACTCATTCTTATATACTGTAATAAGTTAAAGCCGTAAAGTTTGTTTGTTCAATTATATAATTTTATCACCTTCATTATTCGTTCTATTGCTTGAAGTAATAATATATCTGCATTTTTTATTGCATAATCCAGATTATGTGGTCCGTCCATAATTGTAAAAATAGAATCAATACCATATTCATAGACTCTATCTGCATCCTTACCAATTGAACCTACTACAGCAATAACTGGTACATCATATTTTTTTGCTGTTTTTGCAACACCAACAGGTAATTTACCATTGACAGTCTGATAATTGATTTCTCCTTCACCTGTAATTACTAAATCAAATGTGAAATCATTAAAATACTTTTCTAGATTGATTATATCCTTAATTATTTCAAATCCTGGTTTTAATGTTGCATCAAAGAAAGCTAGAAGTCCTGCACCTAATCCACCAGCTGCTCCTGAACCTTCAATATCCTTTACATCTTTACCGAAATCATTTTTGATAATTGAAGCAAAATTAGCCAATACATCATCTAGTAATGGTAATTGCTCCTTAGATGCACCTTTTTGAGGTCCATAGATGTAACTTGCACCATTAGGTCCACACAAAGGATTATTAACATCACAAGCTACAAGAAAATTGACCTCATCAAGTCTCTTATCCTTATTACTTGTATCAATATGGTGTAAATCCTTTAAACCTATAGCACCTCTTTGAATCTTATTACCTTCTTCGTCCAATAGCTTGAAGCCAAGAGCTTCCATCATTCCTGCTCCGCCATCATTAGTAGCACTACCACCAATACCTAATATTATTGTAGTACAACCTTTATCAATAACTTTTTTAACTAATTCTCCTGTTCCATAAGTAGTTGTGTATAATGGATTCTTTTTGTCTACAGGTACCAGTGGTAAACCTGAAGCACTTGCCATTTCTATAACTGCCGTTTTATCGTCACCTAATAATCCGTATTTAGCTTTTACTGGCTTTCCGATGGGATCAGTAACTGTTTCGTATAATATACTTCCTTTTGTATTATAGACCAGTGCTTCAACTGTACCTTCACCACCATCTGCCATAGGACATGTAACAACATTGGCTTTAGGAAAAACATTGGTAACCGCTTTTTTAGCTACGTCACAATATTTCTCTGCTGACAAACTACCTTTAAATGAATCAGGAGCAATAAGAATATCCATTTTGCACCTCCTTTACTTAATTATAGTTTTGTAAAAATAATTAACAAAACTGTCCTTTGCTCTCTAATATTATAATACATTTTCACCAATACCTCTTTATACACTCACTATAAAAAAGCACATAAAATTTGTTTCTTGGGTACAAATTTTATCTATCTTTACTTTTTATGTTATATCATCATACATTATCCGTATCTTTTGTTTGATAGTATTTTACATATAGATATATTAAATGCAGCAATAACCTATCTGATTCATTATGCAGTGGATTGATATTAAACAGTTCTTTCAATTTATTCAATCTGAATACAATTGTATTCCTATGCACAAATAGATCCTGTGATGCTTTTATCAAATTCATATTGTTTTTTATTAGAGCCTGCATTGTCAGAAGCATTTCATCATTATTATTGACCTTCTTAACGAAAGGTCCCAAAAAATAATCCATCTTCTCTTTATCTATACTAGCAAAAAGAAGTTCGAAAACATGATCTCTAGCAAATATGGTTTCATTTTTTTTATTCATCAAGTTACCATAATTAATCATTGCTTTTGCTTCTTCATAACTTTTATTATAACCATACATAGAAGGATGATACGTACCCACCCCAAATAATAATTCAACTTCTATATTACCAAAACTTGATTTTATGTTATCAATATACTCCATAAGTTCTTTTTTTACATTTTCAGAATCTGTTTTATTAAGGGTTTTAAATATTATTATCTTATTAATGGTTACATAGGATGATATATCCTGCTTATTATGTTTTTTTGTACCTTTAATATTATTCAACACATACTCCTTAACTTTTTCCTTATTGAGTAATGGATTCTTTTTAACAATAGAATCCAAATTCTGAATCTGGATTAGACATACAACTCTAGGTATATTCAAATCATAACCTAATTTAGAACCCCAATGAACAGTAGACGACCATTCTTCATCTGTATTCATGGTCAATAGTTTATTTATGAAAAATGTCTTTTGACTTTGATGAAAATATACTCTTTCCTTCAAAGCTTGTTGTTCTAGCATCAATTCTGTTGACATCCTTACTATTTCTGCCGCATTCTCAATTTCTTTTGGTGCTCCTGTTATACCTATTACACCAGCAACTTCATTATTATAATAAAAAGGCATGTTAATCCCTTGTTTGACACCTTCATATTTGTTTTCATCATTTTCATATATGTCTATTCTCAACTTTTTATTTATTACTTCTTCAGCTACCTTATGAAAAGTGCCAATCCTTTCTTTGTTCCCACTTGCAATGATGACACCTGATTCATTCATAATATTTATGTTATATCCAAGATTCTTCATGATGTTATCTACTAATTTTTGTGCTAACTCGTGATTTAATAACATATTGGTTAATGCTCCTTTGACTATTAGGATTTATATCTTGTACTAATGTTATCTATTAATTAATGTGTAGTCAAGGATTTAAGTTACTCTATTTTATTGAAATATAATTATATTGCTAGTAAGTCAGTAAAAGTGATTTGTTCTGACTTGGTTATTGCAAAATAGCATATGTATATGTTTCGCCAGCTACTTGCTCGTCCTGAGCAAAAAGCTGGGTTCGGCGTCCTGCCTCACTACTTCACATATACATATGCTATTTTGCTTGTATTCCCCTTCAATATAATCACAACACTTTTTCTTCTAAGTTAGCTTAACTATTGGCTACTTCATATTTTATTATAAGAATATGTGGTAAATCAGGTCAAATTGCTACAAAGCAAAAAACTGCAAGTTGAATTTTTCCAACTTACAGTAATTAGATTATAGCATATTTATTTTAATCAATTAGCATAACAGTTTATAATGCATTTATCATTCATTTATTGAGTTTCACCATTCTTAAATAATGGTAGTTTTCCTAAGAAAATTATGTCATCACGGTTAGCGGCATCTCCTTCAGCCAATATTGCAGCTTTTCCAACTACTTGTCCTCCTGCTTTATTGACCAAATCTTCTATAGCCATAATGGATTCTCCTGTACTGATTACATCATCTATGATTACAACTCTCTTATCTTTTAATAACTTAACTTCGTCTTTGTCAAGACATAATAATTGTTCTTTTTGAGTTGTTATTGATACTACTTTTGTTACTAAAGGATCTTTCATATAAGGTTTAAGACTTTTTCTTGCTACAATATATTTTTTCATATTCTTTTGCTTAGCTATTTCATATATCAACGGAATTCCTTTAGCTTCTGCAGTAATTAAAATATCTGCTTCAGGCAGTTTTTCTGCTAAATGTTTCCCTGCTGTCTCCACTATTTCAGTATCACCAAGTATTACAAAACTTGCTATTTTCAAGTTTTCATTGATTTGCATTATTGGCAAATTCCTTTTCAGACCACATACCTCTAATGTATATGTATTTCCCATATTATCGTACATCCTTTCCACAAAACATTACTCAAAATACTGTAATTTATATTTTATAATTCTTAAGTATTATAATCCTATAATACCCGATAACATTTTCATAATCAATCCTGCAACCATACCAAAAAATGGGTCAGTTATTGCAGTTACTGTCATTGTGATACCACCTACTAAAGAATCTTGTCCTAGAGATACGGCAGCATTAACTGGAACCGTTACCCAAGCACCTAGTACAAAAAGGAAACCTGCAATGGATTCACTTGGTACATATTTTCCGATTTTAGGTAATAGACCTGATAGTAATATTACAGCCATAAGTACCATCATTCCAACTCCTGCCCAAACAGCATGAGGTGCACTAGCTGTAGCAGAGATTATTGACTCAACTGGACCTCCGCCAAAAAGTGAAGATGACATATCAGCCAAACTACTTATTACTGCTAGTTGATCGAGATTAACACTTTTACCAGCAATACTTCCAGTTATATTACCAAAAGCTATATTAGCACCAATATTAAGACAAACCATTGATAATGCTCCTCTTATGATGGAAGTATTCAGTATTGGTTTTTGAAACTTAATTTTATCATTTTCATTAGCCATTATTCCAGTATCTTGTTTCATCACTCTAGAAGCTACACTTGATAAAATTACAGAAATAGCAATGGTATAAACTAAATCTTTTGTTAATAAATATGTAAGAAATGCAGAAGCTATAGAAACAATACCAATTATTCTATTTTTTCTACACATATCAATAGAAACACGAGCTAACATAATACCTACACCAGCCATCATACCACTAGTAATTACTGGTCCAATAAAATCTACAATAGTTCCTAGGAATCCAAAAACTCCAATAAGTGCCATAATAACACCACCATAAAATATCATGGATAATCTTTCTCTCATATTCTTACCCATAGTACCGGCTATTGTAATTGTCTCAGCTTGAAAAGATATTGGAGCTACAGAACCAACTATACTATTACCTACTGCCCCTGTTAAAAATGCAAAAGCAGTGGGTATTGACGCAAAACCGAACGTTAACGCTAAAAGTCCTTGAGGTAATCCATTCAAAATAACACTGAAAACGGCTAATAAATCTTTAATAAAATCCATAATTTTGTCTCCTTTATAATGTCTACTTCTAATATTATAACGTTATTTTATTTCCGAACATTTTAATCAAATTACAAAATAATGTTCTAAAGGTTATTATATGGCATATTCATATTTTTTTCAACATAAATTTATTTTAAATTATTATATTTCTGTAACTCTTAACAAAATTACTTGTTAATTATACTAAAGCATTAAAAAACCTTATCAGTAAAAAATTTTACCGATAAGGTATGAATATGTTTGATATAACTTCTAAAACTGATAATACTAAGGGCACCAACCATACCATTAGCTGTTACTGCTAAATATCTATAGGTAGATGATTTAATGTCAGGCGGAAAAAACCTTTACTAATCACTGAATCCTCCACCAAATACCTCAATACTCTCAGTCACATAAACAAAACTATTATCATCTAGTTGGGAAACATATTTTTTTAGAGTTATCAATTCTTGATTAGTCACTACTGCCTTAATCATCATTTTTTTTCTAACTTTATATGTTCCTACGCAGGGTACAAAAGTAACTCCTCTATTTAGTTTTTTATGTATGAACTCTGTAATTTCAAGAAAATTATCTGATATAATGTTCACACAATACTCTCGTCTTGTACCAAGAATAATATAATCAGTAACTTTACCTGCAATATAAATACTTATAAGAGAATAAATAATACATGTAATATCACCATAAGTAAGTGATGAAGTCAAAATGCAAAAGTTAAGTACGGTAAAGAAGGTTCCTATAGTGATACCTTTTTTCTCTTTTAGATACATACCAACTATTGCTTCTGGACCATTTGCCGCACCTTCCCTGATTATCATTCCTCCTGACACCCCAAACAGTACTCCAGATACAATAGCTGCTACAATGGGGTCTGTATAAAACTCAGGAACAAAATTTCCAACGATTCCTATAAAAAATGTAAACAATCCAAAACAAAAAGCTGCATAGAACACCAACTTTCTATTATACTTAAAGAAAGCCCAGATGATAACAGGACAACATAACCCTATTAATATCAATTGAATATTTACATTTGTCAAATTATTAATTACAGTGGCTAAACCACCAAATCCTCCACCTATCAAATCATTAGGCAATAATATCTGATGAAAGGCTATTGCCGAAATTAATTGTCCAATAATAATAATCAAGTAATGTTTAATCATCTTTAGCATTTTTGTGCTCCTTTATTGTAGTATTTCATATCCCTTTTCACCCTATAATGCAATGAAAAGCAAATGCTATTATTTACTATAATCAACATTTGCCACTAAATAAAGCTATTTATCTATTTATTTTTGCTCCAAATGGAATAAGTGCAAGTCTAGCGAACTTAAAATGCTGTAACCCAAATGGAATACCAACAACAGTAATACAAAAAATCAATCCCACAATTAAGTGTAGTATACATAATTCCCAGCCAAACAACATAATCCATAGTATATTACCAGCAAGACCAAATATGCCAAAATTACCTATGTTTACATCTGACCCAAAGGGCCATAATACAAAATTAGAAATCTTGAAGCATTGCCTGCCGAATGGTATAAGAACAATGGTAATACATAATATCAGCCCAGCTATAAACCATAAAATAGAACTGATTAATCCACCAAATACTATCCATATCAAGTTACCAAGAAAGCTCATTGATGTCGTCCCCCTTACAAATAAACTGGTACATTTCTTTATTAGTATAAAGTATTAACGTTTCTTTGTAAATGTTAAAATAATTAGAATTCAATTAAACCTATTCCATAAAATTATACCTTCTATTAGAATTACTATCTTAAACAAGTATAATAGATTTACCTCACTTTTGCTGGACATAATTACATTAAACTTTTGTCGAACATATGTCAAATAATTAAATTCCTTGCTTTTATCTCATCTAAAAGTTACAATATATAGGGGTGATAAATAATGAAATATCTACAAAATTTTTTGTCATTGGGAAAAATGACAGTCTCTAATGTAATCCATAAAATATTTTATATAGGAGCATTAATAGTAGCCTATAAATCATTTATGTTTGCAAGAGTGATTTATATTACTTGTACATATGAAAAAATGGTTCGTCATATTGAAGGCAGGAATACGTATTCATATACTTCTACAACCGTGAATAATGCACCGTTAGCGGTACTTGGATTTATAATATATTTTATTGTAATCCTAATTCTATGGAAATTAATCTGTGAACTACTATTAAAATTCTTCACATATTTTGAATTACAAGACAAAGATTATTAGAATAAAAAAAATCCATATACACATATTAAATAATAATATTGATAATTAATCATACCTAAGGAAGATTTCATGAAAACAATTATATTTATTATTATTTTACAACTACTATACGTTCCCCTACTTACTATGAGAACTATTTTTATGGTCAAAAACAATAGTTTTATAGCCTCAGCGTTTGGTTTTTTTGAAGCCGTTGTATATATCTTTGGTCTATCCCTTGTTATCAGTGGCAATCAAACATTTTTAACCATGTTCATTTATGCTCTTAGTTTTGGCGTTGGAATATACATCGGTAACCTGATAGAAAAAAAACTGGCTATCGGACATATTACCTACAATATAAGCTTAAAACACAAAAACCAACAATTTATTGACAAACTCCGAGAACAAGGATTCAGAGTGACCATCTTTGAAGGTATAGGAAAAGAATGCAAACGCTACAAATTAGAAATCCTCATAGACAGACATCTCGAAGACGAATTATGGAAATTAGTCAAAACCTATGAACCCGACTCTTTCATAACATCCTACGAACCACGAAAATTCAAAAGAAGACACAGCCAACTTCTAAAATAATCGTAGTCAAGGGTATTCGTGTATACTTTTGATGTCTCTAACCATGCCGTGGTGGCGTACCGATATCTGAAAAACCGTGGGAACAAGCAGAACCTGTTATTCTGCCACCAAGGGTACAATATACGATATACCCTGAAAGGATGTAACAAGATGAATTATATGACTGTTCGAAAGGCTGCTAAAAAATGGAGCGTTACATAGAGATGATCTTTGCGTAGAAAAAAAGAAATTCAATAGATTTCATAAAGGCTCAACGTTGATATTTTATAATCTACTAATGGAGGTGACTGCTATGGCAACTATAATGGTGGTTGAGGATAACAAAGGAACCAATAAGGCAATTTGTGAATATATGAAAACAGCCCGACACATTCTAATTCCAGCACATGATGGAGCAGAAGCTTTAAAAATGTTTAGGGAAGAAGAAATAGATTTAATCGTGTTGGACATTATGCTGCCCCAAATATCTGGAGTAGCTGTTTTGCACGAAATCAGAAAAAGTAGTGATATACCAATACTAATGCTAACAGCGGTAGATGATGAATATACTCAAGCTAACAGTTTTGATGAATTGGCAGACGATTATATTACTAAACCGTTTTCTATGCTCCTTTTAGGTAAGAGAATTACAGCTCTATTACGTAGAAGCGGGAAAAAGTTAGCATTGAACACCTTCAAAATTGGTGATGTTATCGTTGATTTTCCTGGCTATACAGCATTTGATGATAACGGAAAAATTGATATAACGCCGAAAGAGTTAGAAATACTTAAATTGTTCATTGAAAACAAGGGGCTTGTCCTGTCACGCAACCAAATTCTTGATGATGTGTGGGGTGACGATTGCGCAATTATAGACCGCACAATCGACGCTTATATCCGCAATCTGCGCAAAAAGTTAAAATTAGATTGCATTACTACGGTAAAAGGAATAGGATATAAGTTTGAAATGGAGGTGAGCAAATGAAGATGAAACTGTTTCCCAGAATATTTTTATATACTTTTAATATGATGTTGCTCATTTCAATATTAGCACACCTTTTACTTTTTTTCATAGCACCATATCAAAATGTATTGATTACGAATATGTCTGTCACAAATGTTGGAGCAATAGCCTTATCTGAAATAGATATGCCCCAACTAATTACAAATACGATTATCAAAACCTTTCCAATATCCTTAATTGGCTGTATTATGATTTCGTTGGTATTCTCCTATATATTCTCAAAAAGAATAACAACGCCTATCCTCTTAACTGTGAACGATGTTAAACAAATGGCGAATATGGATATAAAAGCACAATGCAGAGTTAAATCACCAGATGAAATAGGATTTTTAGCTACTAATATAAATGCTCTTTATCAATCTTTATTGACAACGATACATAATTTGGAGCAAGAGAAAGAAAAGGTCAGCCTTGCCGAAAGAGAAAAACTGAATTTTCTTCGAGCAGCTTCCCATGAGTTAAAAACACCTGTCACAGAACTGAATGCAACATTGGAAAATATGATACTTTGTATCGGGGATTATAGCGATTATGAAACATATCTTCCCAAATGCAAGGAGGTGACAGAACAACTTGGCATTATGATTAAAGATATTCTGAATACATCACGGTTGCAAATGGAGGCAAGCAATGAGAAATCAGAGGAATTTGTATTGCAAGAGTTACTCTTAGAAATATGTGAGCCATACAAATTGATTGCGCAAATAAGAGGTATTCGATTTCATACTATTATAAGTGGCAAAACTGTTATGTTTGCTCCAGTACAATTATTAAAAAAAGCTATTTCAAATATCTTGTCAAATGCAGTCAATTACACAAGTGTAGGAAAGAATATTTTTGTTACAATCCATTCCGATTTCTTAACAGTAAATAATGAATGTACGCCCCTATCTGATGAACAGCTTCAAAATATTTTTGAACCATTCTATCGACTAGATTATTCCAAAAATCAAAATACAGTTGGAAATGGTTTTGGTCTTTATATTGTTGAAACTATATTTAAAAAATTGAAATTAGACTACAAGTTTATACCTCTTGAAAACAACGACGGAATGAGTTTCACCGTTCAATTCTAAAAAAATCCCCACCTTTTCGCTAAAAAGGCGGGGATTTTTCTTATTCAACATTTACTCAACATTGATTTTATATTGTTTCAACATGGATGTAGTATCCTTATAATGAAAGAGGGATAGCGCAACCATAAACTCAATAACTGAAAGGAGAAATTGTCTATGAAGTTTAAATTATTTTTAGGCATAGCCATGAGTGTAGCAGTAGCCTTCGGAGGTGTTTCTGCTTTGGCTGCGCCACAAAATATTGTACAGCAAAAGCCGTTTTCTAACGATGCCACACCCCTATCTTCCGTTATTGTTCGACAGAACGGCAACGCCATTGAGCAGAGCTATGACAATGGCGTAACATGGGAGAACTACACTTACAAGGAGGCTAACGAGTTTTTCAACTATGATGAATATGCTGAATGGGTAAAAACAGAGAAAGAAGCTATTCAGAAGCTGGTAGAAGCCGGGGAATGGACACAGAAACAGGCCGATGAGGTTATTTCCCACTATAATGAGGTACTAAGCCAAATAAAGGATGGCTTAATAGTAAGCAAGAGAAAGAATTTTAACCAAGATCAAGTTTTGTTCAGCTTGCCAGAGGGTATGCACACAACGGGTTATCGTACCGTTGTTTATAACGGTGACACATTTAAGAACTTTGGCCCCTTTGAAACAAAGGAAGATTTTTATAATGCTCTTAAAGAGTATTCTGACGGTCAAGTTACTTCTGGAATTATGTCACAATCTGATGCTAACGATTTACTCAAGAAATACGAGTAAATTGTAAGTTTGCTGTATAACAAAAGCCGTTATACAGCAGACAGATTATTAAGCGTTATCCCTCTTTACAATTGAACTACCCACTAAATAATTCCTATCACTCATTCAAAACCACTTACCAACATCAGTCAGTATATTAAAATTAGTCAAATCATAATGCAAAGGCGTAACAGTCACATACCCATTATCCACATAATAAGAATCCGTCTCCTCCGCATGATTTACCACTCTTTCTCCCTCTAATTTGTAAACTAGGTTTTCTTCCTGTTTCCCACTCTTCTTATAATAATGATGAAACTGTAACTTACCTATCTTACAAACCTTTATCCCTTTTATCTCTTCATCTTTAATCGGTGGTACATTCACATTCAAAACTATATCATCTTTCATTTTATTACTTGCTGCAATTTCTATCACTTTTTTAATATATCTAGCCGCATTATCATATACATAAGCTTCTGCACTAGACTCCGTTGAAACCGCTATGGCCGGTATATTACACAATGTAGCTTCAACAGCAGCTGATACCGTCCCTGAATACAATATATCAGTTCCCAAATTATACCCTATATTTATGCCCGAAACAACCATATCAACTTTATCTTTAATAATCTGGTCTGTAGCCACACGAACACAATCCGCAGGTGTCCCACTAACAGAATATGCTTTCGATTTTATATCAGGCAGTTCTACTTCTTTAACAATCAACGGTTTTGATATTGTTATAGAGTGGCTTGTAGCACTTCTCTGATCATCAGGTGCCACAATAATAATATCATGATATTTTTCCAATTCTTTGCATAGTGCATGAATCCCTTTTGCATGAACTCCATCGTCATTAGTAATTAATAATCTCATATATTTCCTCCTTCTAACTTTATTTATTACCTGTAATTATATTAAAATTTTAGCTAGTCCTAATTATATTATTAGGACTAGCCATATTATCTAATCATTTCTATCAATTAAATCTATCAACATATCAATATCCTCTTCAATCATTCTCAGACCGCCTCTAAAGAACTGAACATCAGTCAAGTCAATTCCAACACTCTGACCTATACCATAGATTGAATTTTTACCTGTTTCTCTAAGTAATGTATCATACTTTGACAAGAAACTATCTCCTTCATTTTCATACATAGCATATAATCCTTTTGCCAACAATAGTCCAAATGCATAAGGGAAATTATAGTAGTTTCTGTTTGCATAATAATAATGTACTTTATTAACCCACATATATGGATGATTAAACCTATGGTCTAAGGTATCACCATATGCTTTTTCCTGAGCATCAGCCATAAGGTCACATAATTGTTCAACTGATAATGTAGTATTTTCACGTTTTTCAAATAATGCTTTTTCAAATATGAATCTGCTATAGATATCCATAATGATACCTACATATCTTGTAACCTGATCATTAAGTATTTCAAAACGCTTCTTATCATCCCAATTGGCTAATGCAGATTTTATGATGATTGTTTCACAGAAAGTTGATGCTGTTTCTGCTATTGGCATAGTATAACTTCTATTCAATAACTCTTCATCTTTCAAACAATGTCCATGATACCCGTGTCCAAGTTCATGAGCAAGAGTAATAACATTAGTAAGAACACCATCAAAGTTTAATAATACTCTGCTCTCGCCTATTGGAAGATTGGAACAAAACGCTCCCCCTCTTTTACCAGCTCTTGGCTCCACATCAATCCAGTTCTTATCAAATGCCATTTGAGCAAAATCAGCAAGATCAGGATTAAATGATCTGAAATTATCATATACAATATATTTTGCTTCATCATATGTAATCTTAGAAACTTCTTTTCCCAATGGTGCATACAATTCATACCATGGAAGTCCGTTATTGTATCCTAAGACCTGAGCTTTTTTCTTAAGATATTTACGAACTAGAGGTAATCCTTCTTCTATGGCTTTTAATAACACATCCAATATCTTACTATCCATCCTAGAATAGAAGAGTGTCATATCTAATGGAGACGGAAAACCTCTAAGCTCTGTTTGTGTAATAGCCTCACCTTTGATACCATTTAGACACGCTGACATAGGAAGGGTAATCTTCTTGTAAGCTTCTAACTCACTTTCATAAGCACGTTTACGTACATTTTTATCTTGTGAAAAAGCCATGTTTCTTACAGCGCTAATAGGCTTTATTTCTTCTTCCAGACCATATTTAGCTAGTAATTCAACTTGCAGTGTAGATAGTAACTGCTGATGCAGCTTAGTCCAAGCTGAGGAACCTGTATTTTTCATTCTTGCTATAATACTCTCTGTCTCACTATCCAAGCTATGTTTATTGATTTCTACCATTTCATGCAATATGTACCCATGTTCTTGTAGATATGATGAAGAAGATATTATCTTATCCAATTCATCAATTTTACTTATATAATCACCAAACATAACTTCCAATTGTGTAAAATCCGGATATAATGCTTCTATTATATTAAGTTTCTCCAATGCTGTCTGGTTAGTTGTATCTGTAGCAGATTGCAAACGTGCATAAGCAGCATATCTATCCATTTTATAATCTATTGATGTTATTTGTCTAAGTATATATGTTATTTTATCAGTATCATTTAGTTTATTATTAGTTAATTCTTCATAAAACCATTTTTTTAATGATTGTATCTCATCCTTTACATCTTGTAAATCCTTATCCATCTTAGGATCATCAAAAGATGCATATAGAGATGTCAAATCCCAATGTGTACTCATTATATAACTCCTTTCACCCTATTATCTTTATATCCCTATTATAGATTATATAAAACAATTTATCTATAGCGAATTGTTATTATTAATAAAAAAGACTATCAATTATGATAGCCTCTTCCTTCTTATTCGTATGCTTCTCTTTTTAAAATTCCTACAAAAGGTAGATTCCTATATTTTTCATTGAAATCAATACCATATCCAACTACAAATTCATCTGGTATATCAAAGCCTTTATATTTTACATCAATATGTGCCTTTCTTCTATCTGGTTTATCTAATAAAGTACAGATATCTATACTTTTGGCACCTCTTGATTTTAGATTTTCAGTTAAATAACTTAATGTAAGTCCTGTATCAATTATATCCTCTACTACTAAAACATGTCTACCTTCAATATCTTCATCTAGATCTTTTAATATCTTAACAACTCCGGAGCTTTCTGTAGAACTTCCGTAACTAGAGATTGCCATAAAGTCTAGTGCTATGGGAATATTAATCTTTCTAATTAAATCTGCTACAAATACGTTTGCTCCTTTTAATACACCTATTACAACTAAGTTCTTTCCAGCGAAATCCTTAGTAATTTTATCAGCAAGTTCAGTAACTTTTTTGTCTAAATTTTCTTCTGATACAAGTACTTCTTTCACATCGTTTAACATGATTTTTCCTCTCTTTCTCAATCTGGTCAATGATATTATAACATCTATCAAGTAAAATGTGAACATATTTTTTGATTTTAATTCTAATGTTCGATATTATTATTTATTAAGTTTTTCTATTTAAAAACATAACTATATTTGATATACTGTAAGAAAAAGGAGGGTATATATCATGGAAAAAGCTAATGCTCTTGAGATAATTAATTTTGCTGTATCTATAGAAGAAGAAGGAATAAGATTCTACAATGAATATAGTAAGTTAGCCAAAGGAGAAATAAAGGCTTTATTACTTAAACTAGCTTCAGATGAAGAAAGTCATGCAGATCAATTTCGTAAAATGCTAAATAAGGTAAATACTGACAATTATTATTTTACAGAAGAAGTCGATGAATATTTTCGTTCTTATGCTAACCATATTGCTTTTAATCGTAGAAATCAAAAATTGACAAGTATAAGCGAAGTTCTTGAAGTAGCTATTGAAACTGAAAAAATCACTACTGAATTCTACCAAGGACTTATACCAAAGACATCAGATAATAAGGTAGTAGGTATATTAAAAACTCTAGTTGAAGAAGAAACTAAACATCGTCTTGTTTTAGAAGATTATCTTAAAAAAACTGATGAACCTAATTAAGTTCATCAGTTTTTTGCTTTTATTTATTTACCTTGTCCATATTTATATTTTGCAAATTCCGCCATTGCCTTAATATTTTCTTCTGACAAAGGTACAAAATCTTTTCCAGTTGATCTTATCAGCTGATATATTTGTGCAGTTACTTCTAGAACATTTGCAACTTTGAAAGCTGCTTCCATACTTTCACCTACGCATACTGCTCCATGAGATTGAAGTAAACAAGCATTCGCTTCTTTTCCTAGGGCTTTTATACATTCTTCTGCAAGTTCTTTAGTACCAGGTAAAGCATAATTAGCAGTTTTAACCGGAGCTCCTAATGCTTGAGCCGCTTCATCAATCAACAATGGTATACCTTCTCCCATACAAGAAAATACAGTTGAGTATATAGGATGGGTATGTACAACAGCTTTTACTTCTGGTCTATTTCTATAAACACTAAGATGTAATTCTGTCTCGATTGTTGGCTTTCTATGTCCTTCAACAATCTGACCATCCAAATTGCACACAACAACATCATCTGTAGTACAATTACAATAGTCCATTCCACTTGGTGTTAAATAAACAAGTCCTGTTTCTTCATCTTTTACACTTATATTCCCCCAAGTCTCAATTGTAAAGCCCGAATCAATTAATTTTTTCCCTGAATCAATAATTAGTTTTTTATAATCCATTTGTTTTATCCTTTCATTTTTTAACTATTTAATCTGCAAATTGTTCACAATATTTTTTGTGTTCTTCAACATTTTCTTTTGTTATTAATTTTGCACCTGTATCAATATATTCTTGGGTATCTTCATCATTAATGATTTTCACCATATTTTCAACTCCTAGAATACCCATTTCTGCTGGATACTGAGCAACTGTTCCATACATGTCTCCTTTTTCAACTAGATTCAATGCTTCGCTGATAGCATCGAAACCTATAATCTTGATATCTTCTTTCTTTCCTGCTTCTTCTACTGCACGTAAAGCACCTATAGCCATTCCATCGTTGGAAGCAAATATCAAGCCAATATTAGGATTAGCACTTAATATGTTCTGAGTAGCTGTATATCCTTGGTCAACTTCCCAGTTTGCTGATTGTTCTGCAACAACATTCACATGTGAACCAGCTGCATCAAAGAAACCATTTCGTCTATCAGCTGCATTTTGCTGTCCCTCAATCCCTGTTAAGATAGCAGTTTCAATACCCTTTTCAAAGTTTTCAACTACGTATGCTCCAGCAAATTCTGCACCAGCATAATTATCTGTACCATAAAAAGGTACTTTTAATCCTGCTTCATCCAAAATACTTTGGTCAATCTTGGTATCAAGATTAATAACAGGTATTCCTGCCTCTTTACATTTTGTCAAAGCAGTAGATAATCCTTCTGAAGAACTTGGTACAATACATATTCCATCTACACCTGATGTAATCATATTCTCTACAATTGTTAACTGTGCTGCTGCACTTGCATGTTGATCAGCTGCTTGTACATCTAGCTTTATTCCTAATTCTTCTGCCTTTTGTTTTGCACCATTTACCATTGTAATAAAGTATTCATTGTTTAATGTCATAGGAACAAAACCTATAGTAATCTCTTTTTGTTTATCAGTAGTACCATTATCTGTTGATGGCTTTGATTCATCTTTAGTTGTATCTTTGCACCCCGCTAAAATAAATGTTACCAAAAAAATTGAAATAATTAAAGTTGATAATTTTCTTTTCATTGATAATCCTCCTTAAAATTATTTAAAGCTTATATATTATTCAGCTCTTCTCTCTTTTGCTTTGTCAAAGAAAACAGCTGTAATAATCGCTAAACCAATAATTATAGTTTGGTAATATACTGGAACATTCAATATTTGAAGACCACATTTTAACATTCCCAGTATTAATGCACCAACTAATGTATTACCCAAATTACCTTTACCACCTGACATTGCTATACCACCAATAACAACGGCAGCGATTGAATCAAGTTCATATCCTGAACCTGCATTAGGATCTGCATAAGATAATCTTGAAAGCAATAGGATTCCTCCTACAGCTGCGAAGATTCCAGAAATGACATATGAATAAACCTCTATCTTTTTAGTCTTGACTCCTGCTAATTTTGCTGCCTTTGCATTTCCACCAATAGAGTATATCCATCTTCCTAATCTAGTTTTAGTCATTATTGTCATCATTATGGCATAGAGGATAAAAACATATAGGACAGATATAGGCATTCCTAATATTTTGGTATTCATGATTGCTCTTAATCCTTCTGGAAAACCAGAGATAGGTTTACCGGAATTAACAACCATGGTTACCCCTCTTATTATTTGGAGAGAACCTAATGTAACAATAAATGCAGGTATCTTTCCATAACTTATCAAAGCACCATTACAAGCTCCAACAAGTATACCCATAACAATCAGCAGGATACAGACAACTCCAATAGGCATACCCGATTTTATTAATAATCCACCTAATATACCAACAAATCCAACTGTCGAACCCACTGATAAATCTATTCCACCAGTAAGAATTACAACAGATTGTCCTATAGCGATGACAGCAATAACTGAAGACTGTGTTATTACATTTTGAATGTTACCAAAGGTTAGAAAATTCTTTCCAGCCAACCTACATACAACAGTAAAAATTATCAAAATAGCTATAGCACCAATGTACAGCGTTAAAGATTGCAAGTCTATTTTTTTCATACTATCTTTTTCTAATACATTATTCTTCATTATTATTCCCTCCATACAAAGCACAAGATAATATGTCTTCTTGTGTTAGATTATCTTCATTTGGTAAAACAGCAGCAATCTCTCCTTCTCTCATTACCGCTACAGAGTCACACATTTTCAAAACTTCTACTAGGTCTGATGAGATCATGATTATTGAAGCACCTTTTTCAAGTAACTGTCTCATTATTTCATATATTTCATCACGTGCACCAACATCAATTCCTCTTGTAGGTTCATCAAAAATATATATATCAGAATCGGAATATAACCATTTCGCTATTACTACCTTCTGTTGATTCCCTCCTGATAAATTTTCTACTTTACTGAAAGGACCATTAGTTTTTATCTTCAATCTGCTGATAAATTCTTTTGTAACTTGTTTCATTTTGTCGTTACTTAATAGAACTCCACCTACTTTTTTAAGATTAGGTAATGCTACATTATCTAATACTGTATGCATTAGAATTAATCCCTCGTCTTTTCTATCTTCACTAAGATAAACCATTCCACTATCTATGGATTCTTTTATGCTGTTCCCTTTCAAGGTTTTACCCTTCAAAGTTATACTTCCTCTTTTAGTTTTGTAAGCCCCAATAATACATTTGGCTAGTTCGGTTCGCCCTGCACCAACAAGCCCAGCAATTCCTAAGATTTCGCCTTTTCTAAGTGTCAAACTAACATCTTTTATCAAATCTTTGTAATAAAGATTTTTCACTTCCAAAACAACTTCATCTTCTTTAAGGTGTTTATTTTCAATCTTTTCAAAACTTACTTTTCTACCTACCATCAATTTTGTTAATTCATCACAGTCAGTTTCTTTAAGATTAACAGTTGAAACATATTCACCATCACGCATAACTGTACATCTATCACCTATTTCAAACAGTTCACTCATCCTATGGGATATATAAACGATTCCAACACCTTCTGCTTTTAATTCATTTATGATTTCAAATAACTTAGCAGTCTCTTTATCAGTAATTGCAGCAGTAGGTTCATCAAGGACAAGAATCTTAACGTCATTGGATATAGCTTTTGCAATCTCAACCATTTGTTTTTGTGCTACACTTAGTTCAGATACTAATGTGGTGGGATCAACTTTCAATCCTATCAAATCCATATATTTTTTTGATTCTTTTATTGCTTTTTTCTTATCAATTAACCCATTCTTGGTAAATTCTTTACCAATATATATGTTCTCGTAAATAGGTACGCAAGGATTCAAATTAAATTCTTGATAAATAACACTTATCCCATTATCAATTGCCTCTTTGGGAGAACGAAATTCAACACATTCCCCGTTTAATTTAATTATTCCACATTCTTTTTTGTAGGCAGCTGATAATATCTTGATAAGAGTAGATTTCCCTGCTCCATTCTCTCCCAATAAAACATGAACTTCACCTGGTCTTACTTCAAGCCTGGCATCGTTTAATACTTTTACACCATAAAAGCTTTTTGAGATACTTTTCATTTCAAGTATATTCTCGTTCATACCATACTCCTCACTTTATACTAATTTAGAATACCTATCCACTATACTGTTATCTTCAATCTCAACTTGATATTCTTCTAAATCAATAGATTTTTTAACAATATCTCTCATATCCTTTAAAGATATTTCTTTTTCAAAATGCTTGATTTGAACAACAATATTGCCAAGAGATGTACTTTCTTTACTACAAGCAATAATTATTTTACCAGTTCTTTTTGCAGTTAATTCATTTACCACATTATTTTTGGAGCCGCCTCCTACAATAAATATCTCTTTGAACTCTTTTCCTATTACTTTTTCAAGACTATCTATCGTGTGAGCATAACAACAAGCCATTGATTCCTGAACTGCTTTTATTACAACACTCCAATTTAACTCACCATTATACTGGTTTGTTTCTACCAAATAATTATGTATTTCATTACCCATATGCTCTGGATTAAAGAATCTGATATTATTAATATTAATAAGTGGCACTTCACCTTTGTACATATCCGCAATGTTATTTATTTCTTCCCAAGAATTATCTCTTTTTGTAATTTCATCATATTCTTTTTTTATTCTCTGAATAATAAACATTCCTGCACTATTCTTCAATATGGTAATCTTATTGAATGCGCCTAATTCATTGGTCAAGTTACTTTCCAACACTTCTTTTGCAACTACCGGTTCATCTAATTCTGCACCTATCAATGACCAAGTACCTGAACTTATGAATGCAAAATTATCTTCCATTGACGGTATTGCAACAACTGCAGAAGCAGTATCATGGGAAGGTACAAGAATAACTGGAATATCATAATCAATACCTAACTCATCCCTAATTGAAGGAAGTAAATTACCTATAGTATCACCATGTACACCTATTTTATTAAACAACTCTTTTGGGATACCGAATTTATTACATACTTCCAAGCTGATATCTTTTGTAATAGAACTAAATAATTGTGTTGTACTTAACTCGCTAGGTTCATTTATCATTACTCCTGTCAACATATAGTTAAGAATATCTGGTATCATAAGCAGTTTATCAGCTTTCTCAAAAATATCTGGCATTTTTTCTTTTATTCCACTTAGCATGAATACGGAATTAATTTTGTCACATAGTATACCAGTGTCATAAAACATTTTATCCTTTTCATCTTGAGAAAGATTGTTCAATGATTTTTCACCGATGGTATTTCTATAACTTAATGGATTACTTAGCATATTTCTATCTTTATCGTACAATGCAAAATCTACACCCCAAGTACAAACGCCAATAGAATCAATTTTATCTACTTTTTTAAGCACTTCTTTTAAACTTTTTATAAAAAAATCGAATATTTTATGTAAATCCCAATAATAATAATCCTGTACTTTGTTCATACCATTGGACTCTTGTGCAATAACTTCAGTTGTAATTTTATTACCATCGTATTTACCAAGAACAACTCTATAAGAAGAATTACCACAATCTAACGAAATAATATTTTTGATAGTATTCATATTAACCTCCCTTGTATTTTTATGTTATAAGATTTTAACACGGAAATCATAATCTTCGAACATATAACTAATACACTGTAGATCACTTGTGGTTAATGACTTCATATCACCCATTTCGTATTTTCTTCCTAATCCTTCATACTTTGGCATTCCTAATCTGTGATAAGGTAAGAAAACAACTTCTTCAATATTATCTAATGTCCTGATAAAATCTAAAAACTGTTTTATTGAATCAGTATCATCATTACATCCTGGAATATAAGGATATCTTACAGATAATTTGCCTTTATAATTATTTGATAGCCATATTAGATTATTTATGATAAGCTTATTATCTTTACCTGTTAATTCCTTATGTTTCTCACTATTCATATGTTTGATATCATAGAAAATGTAATCAGCATAATTACATATTTCTCTTATATTCTTGTTATCTATATATCCACAAGTTTCTACTAAAGTGGTGATATTATATTCTTTTAATATTTTGCTGCACTCTTTTATGAATCTACTATAGAATAATGGTTCTCCTCCGCTGAAAGTAATACCACCACCTGACATCTTATAGTACTCTATATCTTTTAGAACTTCCTTAATTACTTCATCAACACTCATATCTAAACCAACTACACATCTTGCATTATTGACACAATAATCAACGCATCTTTCACAGTAATTGCATAGACTAGCATTAGTTATGAAACCAAACCCTTCTCTCAAATCTATAGCTTTTTGATTACATATTTCTATGCATTTGCCACAATTAGTACATGGAGCTTTTTTAAACAATATTTCTCTTCTAAATTCTTGGGATTCAGGATTAGCACACCATTTACACCTTAACTCACAGCCTTTTAGAAAGACTACTGTTCTAATACCTTTACCATCTTCTGTTGCAAATCTTTCAATATTAAAAACTCTTGCCGTCTCCATATATTTCAGCTCCATAACTTAACATTATATTTCTAATTCCGTTCTATTAATAACATCCAACTGAACTTCCGGTACTAATGTAGTAAACAGCGCACTATAACCAGATACTCTTACCATTAGGTCATTATATTTTTCTGGATTTTTCATTGCTTCTTTGTATATCTCACCATTAACCACATTAAATTGAATCTGCTGTCCGTAGTTATTAAATAGTACTTTTACCATATCAATGATTCGTTGTCTATTTTCTTTTGTTGCAAGTGCTGATTTGGTAAGTCTCATATTGAATATTGCACCTTTTTGGAACCATATACTAGGCAGCTTAGCTATTGAATTACATGCTGCTGTTGCACCATTTTTTTCAGAACCATTAGCAGGAGATATTCCATTATTGACTGGTTCTCCGCTCTTCCTTCCATCAGGAGTTGCTCCTATACACCTTCCAAAAGCAATGTTTCCAGTAACAGGACTCTGACTATATGAATAACAGCAAGGTACAGGTCCTTTTCCATATTTTGAACTTTTATAATCATTTCTGTATGAAGAGCCTATGAAGTCTTCTAATTTAACTACCCAATTGTCAACAATATCATCATCATTACCGAATTTAGGAGCTTTATTTTTTAACATTAATCTTATTTCTTCTCCTTTTGGTGTAGTGTCATTATCTTCAAAATTAGTTTTAAGTGCATATAATAACTGTTCTATAGTAATTAATTTTTTGTCAAAAACAATAGTATCAATTGCTGCTAAGGCATCACCAGCACTAATGGTTCCTGCTGTTGGTCCTCCATCTGCCGAATATAGTGAACCACCTTCAACAAGATCTAATCCCCTGCCAATACAATCTTCAACTAGAGAAGCTCTGAATGCGTTAATATCATTAAGTACGTGAATCTCATCGTTGATATGTTCAGTAATTACCTGAAGGTCCATAAAAAACTTAAGCATTTGTATATATTCATTAAATATTTCTTCTGCTGATTCACAGTCTCTAATGTCCTTAGTAGTTTTCTTAAACAATTTTCCTGTTTTTGGATCAACACCATTGTTCAATGTTATTTCTAATATTTTTTCAACATTTAACCAAGGTCCTTTTGCAGCAAAATCCCATTTACCAGGTATTGAAGCTTCGATACAACCATCTGGCGACCAATCTACCAAATCTTCTTTTGCTATACCCATATTTTCTAATGTCCTCATAAATGCCTTATCATTGTAAAATGCTGGCTGACCTCCTTGATGTACCATAACCGCTTCCAAAGCTTTTAGCATAAATTCGTCACTGGTCTTATCAAACCATTTTACTGAAATAGAAGGTGTAAATAATTTCACATCTTGACATGCCTCAACACATAGATATGAAACGTCATTTACTGCATCTTCGCCATCTACTGTCTGACCTCCTATAGCTAAATTAATGAACATTTGATATCCTAGAAAAAATTCTGAGTCTGGCCATGAACGAAGTTTATTAAGCTCATTACATTTGATAAAAAATGCTTCAATAATTTCTAATCCTTCTTCTCTTGTCAATGTACCTTTTTCTATATCATTTTTATAAAACGGATAAACATATTGATCGAATCTGCCTAAGGAAATAGCATGACCATTTGATTCTAGATGTACTGCCAGTAATATTAAATAAATACTTTGAACTGCTTCATGAAAAGTTTTTGCTGGATTTAAAGGAACATTTCTACATATATTTGCTAATTTTAATAATTCTTTTTTCCGATTGTCATCTTCTATCTTATTTGCTTTCATCTCACATTGATCAGCAATTCGATTAGAAAAATTAACTACTGCTTGGTTTCCTTTTAAAGCCCCTTCCAAAAACCACTTTTTCTTTACATTTCCAGGTTCTTTCAGGTCTAACTCAGATATTCTTTTCTCAATCCTTGCTATCACATCTTTTAGACCTTTTTTCAAAACCAAATTATAATCTACAATGACATTACCTAATCCTGCCGCCGATACCCAAGTGTCATCAATTATACCTGCATCCCAAGCTTCATTTATCTCCCTATGAAGAGTTTTCCTCAAATTCTCATATAATGATTTACCTTTCCAATAATCAATACATGTAAGAATCTCTTGTTTTGTTTTCTCTTCATAATAGAATTTGTCTCCAGGTCTTTCATTAAAATAATATGGATTACCACTAAACTCTTCTATCAACCATTCATATGAATATTCTGGATAGATTGGTGATGATTTGGGCCATTTGGCTTGATTACCTACAATGATTTCATCATCTGATATAACAATTGACATCTTATCCAATACCTCATAGAATGCATCTGCTCTTCTTATGGCAATAGGCAATCCTTCAGATTGTTTCATTGAATCAGTAAAAATAACACATCGCTCAGAACAAATCTTTGGCTGAGTGTCAAATAATCTTTTTCTCAACTTTGTTATTCTATCATTCATATAATCAGCACCTTAATATGTATTTTGTGTTAATGTAACTTGTTACAATTATTATTATATGCTCATTCAAATGTATTGTCAACAGTTTATTGTGTATTATCACATATTATTTTATTGACACCTAAATATTTTATGCATTTAGACTAATGATATACTGAATAATTCTATTTTAATTGTAATTATTATCAATAATTCAAAATTCCTCAAATCGACTTGCATTATCACTATTTTTATAGTAAACTTGTTACATAACAAGAAATTAATAGGGATGATGATTAAATTGAGTAGTAATGAAAAGAAATATTTCGGTATTAGAGACATAGCAAAAATAGCAGGTGTTTCAACAGCAACTGTTTCAAGGGTTATCAATTCGCCTGATTCTACATCTGAAGCAGTTAGGAAAAAAGTAATGGCAGTTATTGAAGAATATAATTATGTTCCAAATCAGATGGCAAAAAATCTATTTTCCAAAACTTCAAATTCAATAGCCATTTTTGTATATGATATGGAAAATCCTTTTTTTACATCTTTAGTAAAAAAACTTAATAATATTGCCTTCAAAAACAAATATACTCTATTAATCTGTGATACTGAGAATAATATTGATAAAGAACGAGAGTATCTGAATTATTGTAAAAGCATACGCACTTCAGGAATAATACTTACTGAAGGAGTTAATTATGATCTTTATTCATCTGACAGTCAGCAGACTATTGCATGTTTGGATAGATCAGCAGATACCAAATTTTCAACTGTACGTTCAGATAATGTGAAGGGTATTAGGATGTTAATTGATTATTTATATAATCTTAATCATAGAAAAATTGCTTTTGCTGGTGCTATGGATGAATTTCAGACAGCAACGGAGCGTAAGAACAGTTATATCAAATCATTAGAATCTCATGATATACATATTAATGAAGATTATATCTTTACTGGTCACTTCAATTATGAAACTGGAGTTAAAGCACTTAATTATTTTTGGTCACTTAATGAAAAGCCAACCGCAATTGTATGTGCTAATGACCAAATAGCAAAAGGACTTATTATGGAAGCCTATAAACTAAATATTTCTGTTCCAGATGATTTATCAGTTGTTGGTTTTGACGGGATTGTTTCACCATATTTCTATCCAAGAATTACAACCATTGAACAAAACATAAAAAAAATAGCTAAGTCATTATTCAAAGCTATAACTTCAAAACCATCTAGTCCGGTTCATGATATAATTGATGTTTCAATTGTAATCGGAGAATCTTGTAAGAAGATTGATTTAGAATAAAATAGAATCTGTTTAGCTATACTTCACTTACAGCTAAACAGATTCTATTTATATTAATCTTATTCTCCTCTGCATACTCTTGCAGTCTCTACCATTGCCAAATACCCTTCAATAGGTACGTAGCTTGGAATTGAGTTTCCAGAACCTAGAGCAAATCCTTTATGGTCTACTGAATAATTGATAACATTTTTAACATACTTTCTTATTTCTTGTTCACTACAGCGGCATAAGACATCTGTATCTACCCCGCCAAAATTACCAATTATATCTCCATATTTCTCTACCCAAACTGAGAATGGAGCTATCTGATCTTCATTGGAATGTTTAGCATTGATTTTTGCTACATTAATAAGATCATCCATAACGTCAAAGATTTGTCCACATGAATGTAGTAAAAAAGGTTTATTATAAGAATGAACTGCTGCAATTATCTTTTGATATTGAGGTATTATATTATTTCTGATATCATCTGCAGATATTAAAGTTTGACTTTTGAATCCTAAATCATCACCAAATCTACATACAGCATAGATATCTCCAAACTCTTTCAAAAATCTTTCCCATATGGCAAACATAGTCTTACCAACTGTACTAAACAAGTCCTTATAGAGTTCTGGGTCGTCAATTGAGATATAACATAATTCAGTATATCCCACTAGATCTTGAACACATTCAAAAACTCCGTTACCTGGTCCCCCTATTGCTTTCATACCTTGTGGCATTTCTTCTCTCAACAACTTAAAATCATCTGAAAAAGCATCAAAAAATAAATCTGGTATTTCTCCCCAAGGATATTTATTAAAATCATCTCTTGTCTTAATAACACCAGGCTGGTGGTTTCCTAATGCACCACTACCAGGCATTATCTGTCCTATACATCTTTCCATGGATACTGTATCATATCCCATTTCTTTGAAGAAATTTGTGTAGTTTCTCATATATTCTCTTTTATCAGCTATATTTCCATTTAGTAATTCAACAAATTCTTTATTAAGAATCTTTTCCATTCTTTCATCTGAAATAATATGCTCATATAGTGGCATTCTTGCAGGCTTAACATTATTTGCTGCATTCAATATATTATTATAATCTGGAACGAACTTACTCATATTGATTACCTCCCATTTTAATCTATAGTTCCTAACTATAGATTAACTCAACAGGCGATTAAAATATATCTACTTTTTGCTTAATTCTTTGCAGTTTTTGCTTTTTTTATTTTACTAGGTGAATATCCTCTAATCCGTTTATATACACGGTTGAAACTAGATACATTATTATACCCTACTTCATAAGCGATTTGAGATATATTCATATCTTTCGAAAGCAAAAGCTTCTCAGCCTCACATACCCTAACAAAATCAATGTATTCTTTATAATTCCTCCCAGTAGCTTTTTTGAAGAATCGAGAGAAATGATAATAACTTTTATTAACCATAGATGCGGCTTCTTCCAACGTTATATTCTCTTTGTAATGGAGTTCAATATATTTGAGCAAAGGATTAATTTCTATTAATTCATTTTCTTTGATAGTTGGTTGGAATAATCTTATATTATCATTTCTTATCAATATGGCAATCATTTGATAAATATATCCCTTTATAAATATCTCATATCCGATTTTTTTATTAATGAATTCGTTATATGCCCCCATAAATAAATCAATTAATTCATCCGTACTTTGAAATACTCTTGTAGAATCATCTTTATACTTATTCGAGCTTTGTAAAAAGGTAATTATATATTTGGATTCGTAAATATTAGATATGTTACTTATCATTTCAGGTAAGAACTTTACAACTAATATTTTAGTCTTATCCTCCGCAGCACACCATGTACCATGAATATCTCCATTATTTAATAGAATTATATCATTAACATTAACTTTTAAAACCCTATCATTTATCTGTTGCAATGCTGTACCTTGAATCATGTATAGTATTTCAATACAATCATGCCAATGAGGCTTAACAATAATATTTGATTTTTCATTGTCTTGGATAAATATTTCTACTGGAAAAGGTAATTCTGGTGAAATCAAATTTTCTTTGTAAGGTTTCATGATATGATTCTCCTCAAACAATATATATATTATTTTTAATACTTTCCAACTTCCTTGTGAAATGGTTTCTATTAATATGATACATTATGCCAGCTAATCTGAAAAGAGTAAAATCCAGCCATAAGCTGGATTTTACTCTTTTCACAATTATTATGGTGCAACATCAAAGGGATTAGCGTATATTCTTGGGAATTCTTTCTTTTGTGTATATGTCAATATACCTTTATTAGCAGTATCTAGTGTACCATCTGAGTTAATAGGAATTATTTCTCCAGTGACTTCATATGACATGGTATCTTTTGTAAGATGTATCCTTGTTCCTTCATAACCATTTTCTGAAAACCAACTTGGCAACACATATTTATTGGTTTCACTATAAGATTCTATCTCTGTTTCATTAACACTTGAAGTGTCAATATACTGTTTATTTCTCTTATAACCAGCACTTAATGATATGAAGTTCTTGAATTTTGCTAGCAAAGAAGTGGACATTTTCTTATTAGTTATTTTCGTCTTTTCCGTTGTTGAACTTACAGTCACATCTCTTGCTATTTTTACAGTTTGAGTGGATCCTGGTAATACTGGGTCTCCCAACTGTTCTCCTGGTAATGAAATTGAATCATAAGCATTTTTAAGAGGACTTTCAGTTACAACGAATTTATAATATTTATTATCCTGATATATTATTTCTTCAATACCACTTGGAACTAGATGAACAGGCTTATTAAGAATAAAATCGTTTGGACCGTCAACTTTCCAAGGAACAACTACTCCCTCTACTACAGGCCAATAGAACTTGTAATTAACAATGGTATTGCAATTAGGATCATATTTTTTATAATAACCATCTCTAACTACTAAATCCCACATATTTCTTCCACAATGTCCTGAATGTCCATTTGCAAGATTAACATGTACTATTTCATTATCATATTCTTCTGGAGGGTCTTCTATAAAAGGTAAACGCATATCACATCCACGAATCTCTTTACCACAGTATCCACAAGTATAAATTGAACTATGTGGTCGTTTATGTTTATATGTGTTATATACTGAGGTATATCCTATATGTTCATTACTTGTTGCTCCATCTACAATAATTTCTGCTACTACATCGTATACATAATAATTAGTGAAAGTGTAGAAATCGGCTGAGTTACAGCCTTTGAAATTAGGCAGATTAGGAACAGTGTAACTTTTTGTATATTGACTTTCTACTTTATTCACACGTGTATTCTTATTAGTTATAGTATATCTTCTATCAAATGAGAAATCTGCTGAAAAACTAAAAGCTGTAAAGGACTTTAATACATTTTGTATAGCACTAGTGATTTTATCATTATTTGCGGAACTTAGACCTAATCCAAAAGAAAAAGCATTATTTGATGATTTAGCTTTAGACATAGCAACAGTTTTTTGGTATATACTATTTTGAGTTGTAGTGCTTGTCTGCCCATTTGCCATGGATTTTATTCTTTTCAATCCAGTGTATGGCAAACTATTAGTTTCTTCTTCATTCAAAGTAGCACTGATTATCTTTAATTTGTTAGCTTTATTATCAATATAAAATGTTTCATATGTACCAGGTAACGCTATACTTTTTGGTGCATTGTAACTACTTTTTTCAATAAATTGATTACTTGCTTGGTCTAGTGTAAAGTATATTGGCTCGTTATCACTCTCTGCGAACGCTATGTTACTAAAAGGTGCTAATACTAATATAATACATAATACAGTTGAAGCAATCTTTTGTAAGTTTTTCATTATTTCCTCCTTTTATTCCATAAAAATAACCTGTGAAAGGTTTCAATTTTTAAATTATAAAGAGATCTCTTTAATTGATTTTAGCATAACAGTTAGATAATTACAATATTTTATTAATATTGTGTCATTTATATACAAAACAAAACATTTTCTAAGATTATTTTTATAAATTACTTTAAATTAATAATATAATTTTTATATATTAACAATATTTACCTAAAATAAAAAAGCACCAATTTGGTAAAATATCATAATAATCTTATCCAAACTTATAGGTGCTTTTTTTATAGAATATGTATTAAATTAAATCCAACTTGGAATAGTCTATACTTCCATCTTCATTTACAATGTTTTCATCTGCATTAATATTTTCAATTTTTCCTATGAACATTTCATGTGAACCTGTCATTATTGAATCAACAACAGTACATTCAATATTTACTGGACAATCTACTAATATAGGTGCATTAACTTTGCTGGCATCAGCTGTTTTTATATTCATCTTAGCTAATTTATCTTCGTCTCTTGCACTTACGCTGCCTAAATAATCAAATTCTTTCTGATAATCTTTTGTTGGTAAGTTTACAACAAAACATTTAGTATCTTTTACCATTTGGTATGAATATCTTGATGGAACAATTCCAACCATAACCATTGGTGGATCATAGCTGCAATTACCACAATAAGCAACAGCAAGAGCATTATCTTTACCATCTTTATCTCTACAAGATACTAATACCTTAGGTGCAGGTTGTAAACTGGATTTTGTTATGAATTGTTTTTTCTTCATATTATAATAACTCCTTTTCTAATTAAAATGCGTAAATATTATTTTACTTTAACTATAATGTTACTCCTTAAGATATTTATTGTCAATTTGTATTTTATCCATAATTTCTCATATTATATAAGCTAGATTTATTCAAATAGGTAGCTAGTTATTTAACTTCGTTATATTAGTTACAATATTATTATATTTTTGGCAGATTTACTAGTTAAATAATACCAATTAATAATTGATATTGGATGTCATTATTTAAATTTTACTAATTTGATAATTGAAATAATTGCAGGAAATAAAATTTTTTATTTACTTTTATAGTTTATCATTGTATAATTTTTTATAGAAGAAAAATGACTATGTTGCATTTTTTTAGTGAAGCATCATATGTCACAAGCAATCAAGTCTGCTACGTTTATATAAATAATTTACATAAATCAAGGAGGTACATATGAAAAACATAATTAAAATTGGTATTGTTGGATACGGAAATCTAGGAAGAGGCGTTGAATTTGCAATTAAACAGAATCCAGATATGCAATTGGCTGCTATTTTTACAAGAAGAGACCCAAAAACTATAGAAGTTGCTGATAGTAGTGTAAAAGTATTATCTATTGCTGATGCAGAGCAATATAAAAATGATATTGATGTATTAATTCTTTGTGGTGGTTCAGCTACAGATCTTCCTGTACAAGGTCCTCAGTTTGCAAAGATATTCAATACAGTTGATAGTTTTGACACTCATGCTAAGATTCCTGAATACTTTGAAGCAGTTGATGAAGCCGCAAAATCAAATAATAATTTAAGTATTATTTCTGTTGGATGGGATCCAGGTTTATTCTCAATGAACAGATTATTATCCCAGTGTGTTCTACCTGAAGGTAATGATTATACTTTTTGGGGTCGTGGTGTTAGCCAAGGTCATTCTGATGCAATCAGAAGAATAGACGGTGTACAAGGTGCAGTTCAATACACTATTCCTATTGATAGTGCTTTAGAGAAAGTTCGATCTGGTGAGAATCCTGAACTTACTACTCGTGAAAAACATATTAGAGACTGCTATGTTGTAGCAAAAGAAGGTGCTGACAAAGCTAAGATAGAAAATGAGATTAAAACAATGCCCAACTATTTTTCTGATTATGATACTAATGTTACTTTCATTAGTGAAGAAGAATTGAAAGCTAACCATTCAGAAATGCCTCATGGTGGATTTGTAATACGCAGTGGTAAAACTGGAGAAGATAACAAGCATAATCAAATCATTGAATTCTCATTAAAATTAGATAGTAATCCTGAACTTACTGGAAGCGTTTTAGTTGCTTATGCACGTGCTATTCATAGATTGAGTAACGAAGGGGCTATTGGAGCAAAAACTGTTTTTGATATTCCACTAGCTTACTTATCACCTAAATCTGGTGAAGAATTAAGAAAACAACTACTATAATTCTATAGAGCATAAAAATAGTACTTGTTTTAATATTATATAATAATGTCTTTTTATAGAAATACTGTAATCTTCATTAATTGATTACAGTATTTTTTTTACTATCATATATTTTATTATGAATAAAATACATTTATTTACAATAACTTGTATACTTGTGAATAAATACCATCAAAGGCGCAAATAATAATCTAAACTTTATGTAAAAGGGTGATTATATGCGTCAAAGAAAAAGAATGTCTTCAGATGTTTCAATAACTCGTAATGCAAATGAAAGTCAGGCTATAACAGAAGGGCTTAATAATATTACTGCCAATCAATTGATTAATAATAATGATGTTGTTGTTATAACACCTAATTGGGTTAACCTAGATAAACCTAATCCTGCATCAGGAGTTGTTGTTGGAGGAGAAAGTCTTAGAACTATTATACAATATGTCAAAGGCTCTAATCCAAAAAAAATTATTATTGCAACAGGCTCTGGTGGTCAAGCTACTGGGGATGTGATGAAAAAGGTTGGCTATGATCAAATAATCCAAAGCGAAGGTGTAGAGTTTGTTGATTTGAATTATGGTCCATATACTACTATAAGTCTTAATAATGAAAGACCTTCCTCAACAAAAATTAATCAAATAATAAATGAAGCTACAGTTCTTATTTCTTTCACACAGCTTAAGCATCATGAATCAGCTACAATGTCAGCATGTATAAAAAACATTGCACTAGCATGGCCCCCAGCAGAAATCCATGGTTACCCTAAAAAAGCTCTTGGAATACATGATAATATTCACAGCTTCATAACAGCCATGGCAGAAGCTGTTCCTATAGATATATCAATCTTAAGCTGTAACCCTACAATGATTGGAACAGGTCCAACTGGTGGAGTTCCTAGACATACTGAGCTTGTTGTCTGTGGAACAGATCCTGTTTCTGTAGATACTATCGGTGCTAGATTCTTAGGTTTTAAAACTGAGGCAGTTCAGTACTTAGATAAATGCGATAGACTAAAAATTGGAGTGACTGATCTAAAACAAATGAATATGACTGGCCTGGATTTAGTTAGTGCTGAGCAGCACTTCAGCAAGACTGTTTATGGCGAAACAATAGCTATAGATAGCAAATAAAAGGATTAAACCATACTGTGAAAAAAATAAAGGACTTACACCTAATAGCTTCAGCTATCTTGTACTAGTCCTTTTTAATTATCCTATCTTTGTTGCATTTTCAATTATTCCTCTGCCTAATCCTAATACTCTGCTTAACTGCCTGATACTGGCACCAGTTTCTTTTCTAATCTGAAATATCATCTTATCTCGATTACTTTTAGATATATTATTAATGTCTTTTATATCATATTTTACTTCTAACTGGTCCTTTAATTCATTATCAGTTAACTTTGTTTTGTTATAATACTCAAGACATTCATCAGTATTAGGTTTAATCATATATTCTTCAAATTTTTCTATGTTATTAAAGTAATTAAGTATGTTGTCTGTATCTAATTGTACATTATCACCGTAATACTTATCAATATATTTGTTGTAACTGCTCCAAATATATACAGAAGGCGATTTTATAATATTTGCTTTCACAGGATTTTGATGTATGTATCTCGCAACCTTCAAGAGATAATTTTCACTTTCTACTACCTCACTTTTATACCTGTTTTCAAATAAATGTCCTGATCTACCATACTTATTGTTATGCCACTGGACATAACTTACTGTTATTCTTTTAATACTATTACCTATCTCTTCATTCTCTTTGATTAATAGATGTACATGATTATCCATAAGACAATAAGCGTATAAAGAAAATCCTCCTGATTGTTTGGCTTTCAGTAACGTATATAAGAATTTCTCTCTGTCTTCATCATCTAAAAAGATATTACGCTTGTCTATTCCACGTAACATAATGTGATATATACCTGACTTGCTTCTTTCTCTTCTTTGTCTCGCCATTTGACATCACCATAACAAATATATCATATTTACTGTAATGTGTCAAAAGAAACGTCCCCTAGTCATATACTTACTCCTTAGTAATATCCATTTCTACTTTTTGGGGCAAAGCTAACCCACATTCAACTTCAATACCTTTTAATATTGCAGTTGGTATTGGACATGATGGATGCTTACAGTATTTTTTAGACAGGTCAAATACCTTAGATTCACCAAATGTTCCAAAAACTTCACCAAAACCATCTACTCCCATAAGCTCTTCACTCACATTTTTAAAATTAGGACATTCTGTTTCAATAATAATATTTACATTCTGCATATCTTCTGATTTGATGTGGATAGTTGTATCAAAGCCACATATTCCTGGTTTTACTCTTACATTTGCCAATATATTATCCTCCTCTGCTTTTATGGTTATTCATTAATTATAGTTTCTATACAGATATATTTCTATCAAATATTTGTTATTTATATAATTATTTTAATTTAGTTATTGACATATGCCCAAAACGTGTTATAATTTGATTATGAGCATATGCCCATTACAAAATGAAAGGAGCGATAATTATGCCAAGAATGGATGGAACAGGTCCACAAGGTAATGGACCACTAACTGGAAGAGGTTTAGGAAGATGCAACGATGGTAAAAGTAAGAATATTGGTGGTAACGGAATAGGTTTTAATAGAAAAAGATGTGATAGACTATTCTTAAGAAGAAGAAACAGAGGACGTTTCTTTAACAATTCAACAGATAACGATAATAATTAGTAGTCTATGTTTTCTAGAAATAACTTATTAGGTGGTGATTAATATTCCTAGACCAAGAAAAAGAAGAAGAATAGGCTGTAGACCACAGTTTCAGAGTTTTGGACCTCATGGTCCTAACTGCAATAAGGAAATCATCAATCTTAAAATTGAAGAATATGAAAGTATTAGATTGATGGATTTAAAAAATCTTGATCAATCTGCATGTGCAGAACTAATGGGTATTGGACGTTCAACTTTTCAGAGAATATACAAAGAAGCTAGAGGAAAAATAGCTGATAGTATTGTTAATGGAAAACGTATAATTATTGAAACTGAAGATTTTGACCACCCAGGCGGAAAAGGTCACTGCCATAGACATTTCCAAGATAATAATCAAGATAATTAATTTTAAAGGAATCTGGATAATACATTTTGGGAATGACTACAAGTTTTGGAAGATAGACTAGGTACATATATCTAAACATAGTCTATCTTCCTTTATATTAAAGTTAAAAAACTTCTTATTATGTAAGTAATTTTTACTTAAACTATGGTTGATATACTGGATCTAATCCTCCCTTAGGTTGTGGCATTATTGTATTATCGCCATCATCAGGGTCAACTTCATTATAGTATCCATCTCCATCACTATCCACTCTATTAGGATTAGTAGCTACATAATTACTATTGTTAACAGTATAATTAATACCGTCTGAAGTCTTAATGACTACATTTCCACTTACAATACCATTTCCAATATTAGTATTGACATCTCCTCTTTCTGTTAAATAGACATCACTAGTTGCTAATATAAGGTCCATGACACATTGTCTAGGATGACCATATGTATTACTATCCCCTACTGAAACAATAGAAACTTCTGGGTCAAGCTGATTAACAAAAGTAGCATTACTTGAATGGTCACTACCATGATGATTAACCAAATATACATCAACATCCCCTACTTCTTTTGCCACACTTAGTTCAATGTCATGATATGAGTATCCATAATTACTGGTACAAAACTCTCCATCTAAATCTCCACCTATCCATTCATCAAAATCTCCGTAGCTTAGTTTAAGTCCAATACTATAATCATTTTCAGAAGGTGGATATGCATCATTACTGAAGTCTCCTTGCAGTATTGCTCCATTACCATCACATGTTATTATATCAACTGTTACTCCACTACCCAAATCAATTAAATTAGTTCCTTCCACTGCTATAACAGGATTTAATTTGTTCTTACCTGTTCCCTCTAAATAAGTTTTCCAATTTCTGAATGTATTGCTTGTTTGACCCAGATAATTGTTATAGTCTCTATGTATCATTTGACCAATAACAAAATCCTGCTGTTCTACTAGGTTCCATAATCCACCGTAACCAATATAACCTATATGGTCACAATGAAAATGAGTTATCAAAATATAGTCTATGTATTTTGTACCTAACACACTCTCTACATATGGACCCACAACCGAAGCATCCGCATTACTATTCCAATAGGATTCCCCTACATCAACTAACATTGACCTTCCAGTAGGTCCTACTATCAGTGTTGCATTTCCTTGTCCTATATTTATATGATGTATTTCCAAGTTGCCAGGAGTCCAAGAGCCTGAACCACTAGAAGAATTGGAATTCAAAGCTTTTGGAGTACCATATCCACATTGATATGCAAGAGTTGAACTATTCCAATTAGTTGAGACCGTACCACCTATATTGGAGTTTATTCTTTCCATTGTAGCTTTTGTGCCATTATTGCCTGCATACCAGCTGTTAACACTATCAATTACATTTCCATTATTATCTTTTAATTGTAGAGTTTCACTTGTATTCTCTAATGAACCAGTATAGATTAAATCAGCGTTGATATTAGGAATTGAAGTATTGTCTGTCCTTTCTAATAAATAATAGGATTTTGCAGGAATAGTACCTGATAAGTTAATGGAAGGAGTTCCATCAACTGCATTTAGTGTCCATCCATTGAGATTAATGTTTGTGTTTGTATTGTTATAGAGTTCAATCCATTCATCATAAGCACTGGTTGTTGTTCCCATCCAGCAGATTTCATTAATGACTATCTCTCCACTTGTTGCAGCATAATTATCGGTATTGAATAGTAAAAGGGGCATAGTAAATACCAATATAAGCATTAGTCTGATACTTTTTTTCATCATAAAATAACCTCCTTAGTTATAAACATATAATATTTATTCTGTTATCTACTAAAGATAGTATGTCCATAGATGTTAAAGTAAGTATATAATTTTAATAATAAAATGTGACTAATAGGGGTACTTTAGAATATTAATTCAGAAAATATTCAGTATAGAAATATGTATATGAAAAGCAAAAAAAGATATAATTAGATGTTTCTAATTTATATCTTAATAATATCACAGAGAATATTTTCTGTCAATTTTGATAATTATTTGACATAAGTTTATGCCTTTTTCCTGATATCTTTTATTTTGGGAAATACATTTACAATTATGGATACTATTATACCTATGAAGGTATCAATCACTCTATTAACTGCATATATATGAGATGGAGTACCTTTTAGATTAGTCATAATTGCTATAAATACTATACAAGCGATAACTATAGAATCACTTTGCTTACAAAGATTACATAGGTAGATGACTACTACAACTCCCAGACCAACTACTATTGAATAGTTTCCAAAAACAAGAGACAGAATAAGCCCAATGACTCCACCAATAGTCGTACCAATCATTCTATTCTTCCCTACAACAAAAGAATTCTGAATAGAATTTTTCATACATATAACTGCAGCTATACATGCATAAAAGGGATATGGCCTGTTTAATAATTGAAAGATACTTATGCATATAAAAACCGATATAGCAGTTTTTATATTGCGTGAACCTATTTTCATCATATCTAGATAACCTTTCCGTCAAACATAAAAAATAATTCTCACTAACAAAATCTCAATCTTTTGTTATTATATATTTTATTATGTATTACGTCAATAAATTTACATATAATATGTTAGGGCTACCTAATATCCAGCCATCAACACTCCCATCTTCGTTTATTATTGTACCCTGTGCTAATACTTTTATATCCCCAGCACTAGGTACAAATTCATCAAATTGCTTAGTTAGGTTTTTGAAGACTCTATATTTAAACTCCTTATTATCCTCCATCTTATCTAAGACACATTGTTCAACTGATATATTTTTTATATTACCTTGTGCCACACATCCAAGAGCAAAACATTTTAGAGCTTTATTACCATATGGTATATTACCGATATGAACATTAACATTAGGAATTATTCTTTTTATTTCATTTTCCACAGTTGTTTTAAATTTCTCATTGCGTACTCTATTTACCCTTTTTATGGCTTGTATTCTACGCTCATAACCTGCTTTTGCAAACTTTCTGTCCTTTATTCCATTGATAGCCTCTACACCCATTATCTAACACTCCCTCAATAAATATTTATATGTAATATATCGACATATTTACATTGGCTTTTAATATTACCCATAAAAATTAACATAAGAAAACAAGATAAAAAAAGGAGATAATTCTATGATTGAATAATCTCCTAGGATATTATTAATTAGCTTTTGCACTAACTCTGCATTTATCACAATAGCCAAATATTTTTAATTTGTATTCTGTACACTGAAAACCCTTCTCTTTCAATAATCTCTCATAAAAGTCGTCCTTTATCAATCCTGAAGCTTCAATAACTTTACCGCATTTTTTACATATGAGATGATGATGATTTCTAGTGTTCTCTATCTCTATTTCGTATTTAGCCGCACTATCTCCGAAATCGTGTTTTATCACAACACCTTTTTTTAATAACATATCAATAGTCCTATATATTGTAGCCATTCCTATTATGTTTTCTTTATCTTTTATTAAAGTATAGATTTCATTTGCGGAAAGATGTTTTCCTACATTGTCAATCAGAGTATTCAATATTATTTTTCTCTGATATGTCAATCTTATATCCATTTTTTCTATTAAATTATTCATAATAGGATTTACTTCAGTACTCATATAAACCCCTCCATTTTCATTATCACTATTTTATTTTATGTTAAATCAACCTTATATATGGTTATTTTAATCTATTACATATACTGTTTTGATTGAATATTACTTCCATCAATAACTATTTCTTCTTCCTCACCTAAGAAACCTGTTACAACTAAATCTATAGCTTGATCTTCTGTTAATCCTCTACTTCTTAGATAGTTAAGAATATCTTCTGATATTTTACCAACTGACGCTTCATGTGTCAGAGATGCATCCTTGTTTCTATTGACTAGTTTTGGTTCTGCCACAATGCTACCTGAATCAGATAAAAGCAATCCCATACAATCCAGATGCCCTGTTCCTGCCTCATTACCAATCATATTACTGTAGGCATTAATCTGTGATTTATATCTTGAAATCATTCTTACTCTTGATATTCCATTAGCATCTTTCCCATTAAGATAAGTATCATCATACATTTCCATTTTTCCACGTTCAGCCAAAACTGTAGTCACAAAGTTGAGAGAAGCTTTTTTATCTAGATAGTTAGTATTCCTTATATTCATCTGCATAGGAACTTCATGGCATTTATTATTATATGAAACTTGTGCATTTTCTTTTAAGATAAGTTCCATACTTGATTCAACAGTGTCATATTTACCCCATGAATGAAAATTATTGATTTCAATCATTGCATTTTCTTTAGCAATTATTTTTGTCTCACCGCTGTGCTTACCATATAAATATTTCTTTCTTGCTGCACAAACACTTTGTAATTTCGCCTCTACATTTTTCTCTACTACAACTAGATTGTTGGTTTTCTGGACAACATGCATAGAACACATAAGTATATTAGTTATTATAGGTTTATCAACAGATTTTTTTACCCATATAAAATATCCATTCTCCGGTTTCTTGCAATAGAATCCTCTAACCCAGTCAAAGGTATCAAAAGCTTTAGTTATAGGCAGAATAATTAAATCTTTTTCTTCATGTATCTGAACATCATTATCTAGCTGAAGATAACTTACATGTTTTACATTTTTCATAGCCATTCTCCTCAATTAATCTCCATATTTTTTCCCAATCCTTTGATGAGCAAGTAATCTTGCCATCTAGCATTACATGTGCATAATCAGGTTTAAAATAGTTAAGTGCTTTACCTCTATGAGTAATCAATAGTATCGTTTTATCATTTAACTGTTCTTTTATCAACAAACATAATCTTTCTAGATTCTCTACATCCAATCCAGCATCTAATTCATCCAATATGATTAAATCTGGATCCAAACTTATAACTTGAATTACTTCTGAAAATTTTCTTTCTCCACCAGAGAAGCCTATATTTACATTTCTCTGCATCAAAGATTCTATACCTTCTATCTTAACGTTCTTTTTTCTTATTTTATCCAAGAGTTTAGATAATTTTATATTGATTGCAGGTGGATTCTGATATACTGCTGCTATACCTCTTTGTGCTCTTTCTTCAATTTCTATATCCGATATATCCTCATCTTTAAAAAGAATCTTTCCAGCTTTTATTTTATATTTAGAAAATCCTAATAATGTACAAAGTAATGTTGATTTACCTGAAGCGTTAGGACCTAATAATACATGGGTTTCTCCTTTTCCCATTTCTAAATTAAGTTTATTCAAAACTTTTTTTCCATCTACCTCAACTTCTAGATTATCAATCTTAAGTAAACTCATTTTATATCACCTCTTTCTTTAGTTTCTATTAATTTATGAATAATCAATAAGTTAGCTAGTCCTTAAATCTTAATTAATAGCTTTCAAATGTTAACTATGGTATTATTTTTTAACCTTTATATTATCAGTATTAACTATAAATCGCTAATTAAACTTATTGTTTTTTTAATAATGATAGTCATTATCACTTAATGTTTATAAATAATAGGCTTGAACATATTCAAAGCCCTTTATGATAATTACTTATAAACTTCTAATTACGGAATATTTTACTTTATTTTAACATATAACGTAACCTTATTCAACTAGTTACCCGTAAAGTTTTACAAATATCCTTTATAATTTTAATAGACCTTCTAAATCATTTCCGTATTTCTCGAATATCCCTTCTCCAAAGTCAGTTATCATGATCTTTTATTTCTTTATTATACAATGATACTTCTTTTATTTTTATATCTAATATATCATAAATTAATTTATTAAATGACTCTGTGTAAAACTGATTCATAAATATTACCTCCTATTTTAGTATATATATTATTGATTAGATATTATTATCTCTCATTTTGGGATATTTGTCAATATCTCATTATGAACTTTGTATAATAACATTGAGGTGATTATATGATATTAGAACGTCTAAAAAATCTTAGAGAAGATAATGATTTATTGCAAAAACAAGTAGCTGATGAGCTAAAAATTCCTGAAAGAACATATGGTAACTATGAATTAGGAGTCAGAAGAATTCCATTAGAACTTCTAATTGAACTCGCTATATTCTATAACACCAGTACCGATTACTTATTAGGTCTTACAAATGAAAAGGCACCTTATGAAAGAGCTAAAGAAATAAAAACCAATAGTCTTCTATAAAAAGTACATCGAAAATAAAGTTATAAAACAAATGTTTGTGTGGCAAAATATATTATAATATCCAGCCCAATAAATATTTGTTTTATTTTTATTTAAAAATATATTGACAACAGAATTTATAGTGCTATAATAGATATTAGTTAATAACAATTATTAATTAATATTAAATATTACAAGGAGGTTTTATTATGGAAAACGCTAAATTACCTTTACTAGGAGATAAATTCCCACAAATGGTAGTTAAAACAACTAAAGGAAACACAACTTTACCTGATGATTATGCCGGAAAATGGTTTGTACTATTTAGTCACCCAGGTGATTTTACACCTGTTTGTACAACAGAATTTATAGGCTTTGCTAAAAAAGCTGACGAATTCAAGGCTCTTAATACAGAATTAATAGGTCTATCAGTAGATCAAGTCTTCTCTCACCTTAAATGGGTCCAGTGGATTAAGGAGAAAACAGATGTCACTATTCCTTTCCCAGTTATAGCAGATGAATTGGGCCGTGTATCAACTGAACTTGGAATGCTTCATGAGAAAAAAGGTACTAATACTGTTAGAGCAGTATTTATAGTTGATGCCAGTGGTATTTTACGTCTCATGATGTATTATCCTCAAGAAGTAGGTAGAAGCGTAGATGAAGTCCTTCGTGCTGTAAGAGCTTTACAAGTATCTGATGCTAATAAAGTAGCAATGCCAGAAAACTGGCCAAATAATGGTTTTATTGGTGATAAAGTCATTATACCTCCAGCTAGCTCAGAAGCAGAAATAAAAGCTCGTGAAGAAAGTGTTAACAATGGAGAGATTGAATGCAAAGATTGGTGGTTCTGTTACAAATCTCTTAAATAGCTTATGTGTTAAGGAAGGGGCTAAATAAACAGCCCCTTTTTTATGAAGAAACCTAAGCTTTAGACTTCAACCTCACTGTGACAACTCAGCTTTAGTTAAAGTATTATTGATCTGTTGTACAAGATAATAAGCTCCTCTATAGCCCATGATAGGCAAATATGGATACTCGTTGTCTTGTCGAAAGCTTGGGTGACTTATCTGTATTACGTTTTGATTATGTAATGCTTCTATTCCATCAGAAAAACAAATGATAGCTTCTTCTTCATCTAATGTTTTTTTGAAGCCTAATTTATATAAATAATCTTCTAAATACATGTTTGATATATTATTGTTGTTAAAACTGAATTTGTTATTATCCAACCTTGCTACTCTTCTTTTTAACATATTTTCTTTATAAACTATTCTATTGATTTCACTATTATCTTCTGTCAGAGTAATGTCCATATTCAATAACTCACTAATACTATTTAACCAATTCTTAGTACCTTCAATACCATAAGGTGTTAAGTATATATAAGGTTGGTCATATGCTTCTTCTAATAATTTTGCAGCTTCTAACCCTTCCTCATAAATCACTATATTTATTAAGGCTTTTGAAGCTTGTTCTATATCTTTGATATTAGTATCTAGCATAAAAGTTGTACCAAGTTCTAGTGAAAAATTCTCTTTCATTAGCCTTTTGATTTCATTAAAATCACTACTCTGATTATAATTATATATACCTAAACCAAGGATATTATAAAAAGGTAATTTCTCCATCTTCGGACTTTTCTTGGTAATCTCATTAACCAGTATCTGTAATGTCTCATCAACACCATGTGTAAAATCATTTTGAAAATCACAATCTGGTAGTAATATTATTTTACTATTTACTCTGTCCTCTACTTGAAATCTAACACTTTCTAAATCAATTCCAATTATTGATGTTATGGATGATCCAATAACAAAAATGTATTCTGGTTTCTCAATTTCATCTATTTCTAGAATAGCATCAATAATTCTATCTTCATTACCAAAAGTTACATCATGTTCATCCATATGTGTTGTAAAAGTCTTAGCAGATGTATCTGCACCAAATTGCATAAGCCCTTCAATAGAAAAATGTGTTGTACCAGCAGGACCAAATTCTACGATAACAGCATCATTAATACCATTTAATGTCCATAGGATACCCATTCTATCAGAAGCTATAGGATTATTTTTATATAATTTCATATTAGGGCCTCCTCTACATACTAGCTCTATGATTTTTCATCATTTCTATCATAGAATCATTGTCATCCAAAGTTAATAAGGCTACTTTCATTCCTTCTGGAATTTCTTTCATATTAAGTAGAATTTTTTTCATAGGTGCAGGCATATTCTTAAGATTTTTTATTTTATCTCTAACTTCATCCTCCATAGCACTCTTTTTTTCATCTAGAAGGCTGAATATACCTCTCTCCCCTAAAATAGTACTTAGAACTTCAGTTATTTTTTCAAATCCAATTTTCTTAGCACAATTATCTGTTACTATCTGTACAATATTATGTTCAGCAAGAATCATTGGGCTTTCATGTCCAAAATAATAATCAGGACTTAACTCACCATATATTCGCCTTAAAGGTGCAATGTTAGCCATACGTACTATGTAAGGATTTACACCTTTATCAATTAACCTATCCATTACTTCCCTATCATTTTTTACTAATTCTCTACATTGAATTATTATTGGTTGCATACCTAATCCAACCAAAAAATCTGTAAATTCAAAGCAATTAAAGGGTGTGTTACCATAAATGAAGCTTTTATTTTTTAGTAATTGCTCTGCAGCAATTAAATTAGATGTGACCAGCTCATATTTTTCACTAATCAGAGAATCAAATTTTACATCTAAGATATCTCCTACTTGTTCATATGCTTTTACTATCTTATCTAAATCCAGTGCCATAGGAAAAATCACATAAGGAATTCCTAATGATTTTTCCATCTCCTTTGCAAGTGATATGGCTGTATGTTCTACCACTATATTCAAAGAACTTTCAGCTGCTTTTTCTATAGCTTCCATATTTACTTTAGTAGGTATGGTCATTGATATGTTTACACCGTTTTTCTTAAGTTCCTTATACAGTTCAGTATTTTCTACACCAAGATATTTAAATCCTAATATATTAACTGTCTTTTCCTTTTTTTCCATAGGAGTCATAAGTGATGCCAACTGTTCTAGCGCCTTCTCAACACCTTCTATATGACTATTGCATTTAAAGTGTTCAGTCTTTACTATTAGCAGTTTAGTATCTACTTCATTCTTCAAACTACGCAGAATACTTGTAACATCTTCACCTATAAGTTCTACAACACAAGTTGTTATTACCATAAGCGCTTTTGGTTTCTCTTCTCTATCTATCTTTATTATAATATCTTTTAGATCTTCCTCACATCCAAAAGTAATATCATGCTGTTCCAATACCGCAGAATAAACACGATCTTTGCCATTTTGACGTATCATGGCAAAATCTTTCCCATAATATGTACATTCTTCCGTTCCTATTATAAGAAGAGTTAAATCTTCAATATAAGAAGCTGTCATTACTGCTCCAAAAAGAGGACAGTGAGGACCAGGAAATTGAGCTTTGCTTAAGCTCTTGATATCTTTATCTTCTCTAATATTAGTCAAACGATACTTTTCACTTAACATTATTCTTTCCTCCTTTAAAAACTTTTATAGGTCTTATATGTACTTTTCCATCTTCATCATGGGCTACAATTGCCTCTACTTTATATACATCCCTAATTAATGCTGAACTAAAAATCTTATTGGGTTCTCCAATCTTTTCAACCCGTCCACTCTTCATAACACATACTCTGTGAGAATACCTGCACGCTTGATTTAAATCATGTAGAACCATAACAATAGTCATATTCAGTTCTTTATTCAATTCTTTTATCAAATCAAGTATTTCCAATTGATGACATATATCCAAATATGTTGTAGGCTCATCAAGAAGGAGTATCTTAGGATTCCTAGCTAGAGTCATAGCTATCCATACTCTCTGCCTTTCACCACCTGATAAAGAATTAACTGGTTTATCAGCAAGATACATGACACCTGTTTTTTCCATAGCCCAGTTGATTTGTTCCTTGTCATAATCGCTCATAGGCTCATACCATTTTTTGTGAGGCATTCTACCGTATAGTATGAGCTGTTTTACAGTAAAATCAGTAGTAGAACCATGATGTTGACTTAACGCAGCTAATCTCTTAGCTATCTTTTTAGCAGATAGATTTTTTATATCTTCTTTCTCTATTAATATATTTCCTTTTTGGTATTCAAGTTTTTTTGTAATATTTTTCAGTACTGTTGATTTTCCAGAACCATTAGGCCCTACTATTGATAATATTTCTCCCTTATTAATTACTAGGTTCAAATCATTTATAAAGGGCATTTCATTATATGAAAATGATATATTATTTATTTCAATCACCTTTTAGCACCCCTTCTTAGTAAATATAAAAAGAATGGACCACCTAACATTGCCATCATTGTTCCAACAGGCAATTCAATAGGTGCCGCTATCATTCTAGCCATTGTATCTGCAATAACTAGAACCGCTCCTCCCATGAGCATACTTACAGGTAACAACCATTTATAATCAGAACCAAATAGTAACCTGCTTATATGAGGTACGACTAATCCTACAAATCCAATTATCCCAACAAAAGCAACGCTTATACCTGCTAAATAAACAGCCACAAGAGAGATAAGTATTCTTGTTAAATTTACGTTATAGCCTAAATTCTTAGCTACATCATCACCAAGCTGTAATACATTAGCAGCTCTAATACATATCAGCGCTAATATGATGCCTACAATAGAATAAATGCCAAGAAGCTTTACATCCATCCATGATACTCTAGATAATGAACCATTGGTCCATAACATAACACCTTGTATTTTGTCTGAATTAAGGAGTGAAAGGAGACCAGTGGCTCCACCTAGGATAGCATTAACGGCTACACCAGCTAATACAATTCTAATAGGTTCAATTCCTCCACCTTTCCATGCCAACCCATACACAATCCCACAAGCTATAACACCGCCAACAAAAGCAGCTATTGGAACTAATGACACATAACTTGGAAATAACAGCAAAATTATAATTGCAAATAGGCTAGCACCAGCTGAAACCCCAGTAATACCAGGGTCAGCCAATGGGTTCCTCATAACAGCTTGTAGAAGTGCTCCACTAGCTGATAAATTAGCTCCCACAAAAACAGCTATCCATACTCTTGGAAGTCTTATGTCACTAATAATAGCTTTTTTTACAGTATATTCGTCACTGAAAAGGCTCTTAATAATATCATTCAAAGATATCCTTACACTTCCTAAACATATACCAAGGAAAATTGATAAAATAAGTACACCAATAATAATTATCAATTTTGATTTTAGCCATTTTTTCACCATAGATTATTCACCATAAATCATGTCAGCTAATTTTTCTAACGCCTCCGCACATCTTATATTAGCTACTACGCCAAAATAATGTGGGTCAAGATCAAACACTTGCTCATTTTTGACTGCATCTAGAGCATTCCATACTGGATTTTCTGAGAACTCTTTTTCAAACATTTTTTTACTTGTTTCTGGATCTGTATGAGTGAATCTAAGTATTACATCTGGGTTCATTGCAACAACTGATTCAATACTAAATGGTAAATAAGGACTTTTAATATCCATGTCGTCAGTTATGTTTTCTAGATTCATACGATTGGCTAAATCTCCTATGTATGACATATCTGTAGCTAACATGAAGCTTTCAGGTGTTCCAAATATTATCATGACTTTCTTACTGTCTTTTCCTTCAATCTTATCCATTACTTCTTTTTCAATTTTTTTCATGTTGCCTATAATCTCATTTGCTTTATCTTCTTTATCAAAAGCTTTTCCAATAGATTCAATTGAAGCAATGATATCATTGTATCCACTAGTTTGTACAAATTCAGCTTTTATTTTCTTATCATTCAGACTTTCTTCCAAACTATCTTGTAAAGCACTATCAGTAATAAATACATCAAGTTCCAGACTTTTCAGTTTTTCCATATCTGGCTGCATACTCATTCCTATGGCTGGAAGGTCTGCGTAACGCTCTGGTATGTTATGAGATTTTGATGATGGTACACCTACTAAATCTATTGTTAGTGCATCAAATATTTCTGTTAATCCTATTGTTCCTACTGCAACTTTTTCAGGTATTGAGTCAAAGTCCAGTTTACTCTCTTCTCTTTTTGATGCGCTGGTCATATCATCAATCTCTTCTTTTTTATTATCTTCATCACTATGTACGTTTTCTTTATTATCTTCTTTTGCATCTATATCACTATCTTTTTCTTGTTCCTTGTTGTCCTGTACCTTTGTCCCATCTTTACTTGTTTCCACTTGAGTATTCTTAGAACTACACCCTGTAGCCATCATCATCACTATTAATATCAAACATATTAAACCTTTATTTCTCATTATCATTTTCCTCCTTAATAATCTTTTGTGCTAAATCCATATATATTTTAGACATTTCATCATCTGGAAAAGCTTCTACAACAGTCTTACCTAGATTTTCTGCTTTTTGTACTATTGGATTCCTTGGTATATACTGAATAATTGATGTATCCAGTTCTGTACTTAATTTCTTAACCAGTTCGCCTTCGTTTTCAATGTTCTTAGCATTTAATATCAATCCGCCAAGTGAAGCATATTCACGATTAGAAAACTGCCTTACTGCTTTGGCAATATTGCTAGCTGCATACATACTCATCATTTCACCACTTGTTACTATAAATACTTCATCTGAATATCCTTTTCTAAGTGGCATAGCGAATCCACCACAAACAACATCTCCTAGAACATCATAGATTACTATTTCAGGCTTATAGATTTCATAAGCATTAAGCTCTTCCAATAATTCAAAAGCTGATATTATTCCTCTTCCAGCACAGCCTATACCTGGTGTTGGACCTCCTGCTTCTAGACATAAAACTCCACCGTCACCAACAACCATGATATCCTCTAACTTAGTAGATTTTTTCTTCTCTTTCAATGTATGTAGAATCGTAGGAATTCTCTTCCCTCCTACAAGACTCTTCGTAGAATCGGCTTTTGGATCACATCCTATCTGCATTACTGTTTTTCCTGTCGCAGCTAATGCTCTGGATAAATTTGATACTGTTGTAGATTTACCAATACCGCCTTTTCCATAGATTGCTATTTTTTTCATAATCTCACCATCTCTTTCCGTTTAATGATATCAATTATCATTATCAATTACATTTAATATTTTTAGAATTTCTTCAATTTCTTTTGTTATTATAATAAAAGTATGTTATGATATTAATAATCATTATCAATATTAGGAGGAAGTTATGAATATTTTTTTATCTAATAACAATAACATTATCTATCCACATCTCAATCATGTACTAAAAAGTTATTATTATACTACTGGATATAGTGTTTACGCATATGATGATACCGGAAAATTAATAGATAAAATAACTAAGGATGATTATGCAGACGTAAATGATTATATGGACAACATAGCCGGGAGTGTAATTACCAACTATATACATAATATTTCTTTATCCCCACGAGATTCATTAATATATGAATTATATAAAAATACATACACTATAATAGCTCCTGTATTAAGAGATAATATACTTATAGCTTTCTTAATCATGGAACCTTTTACAATTATCAATTTATCTACAATAGATAAAAAATGTTATTTTGAGAAGTATTGTAAGACTACAAAAATACCTATTACCTACTCTACTTTCAAAAAATTTAATTATATACATAATAACAGACTTAATTATCTAGGACAATTATTCTATCATTTGATGTCTAAAAGCATCTATATTGGATATCAGCATTTTAGACCTATGGAAACTATGAATAGTACGAAATGGGGTAAAGCCCTACCTCTTGATTCTTACAATTATACAAATGGGTTTATTAATTTTCCAGCAGTTAAACAGATATGTGATTACTTAGTCATAAAAGATATTAAGAACGCACTAAAATCATATAATACGATACAGATATTTTTAGAGCTACCTTACCAAAATAAATGTAATATAAAAATGCTAAAATATCAATTAGTAGCATTTACTACAGTTATACAGTATCATCTATGTATTCATTTTAAAGAGCTGAAAACCCAATTACACAAGATTTCCAATACTTGTATTTTAAATATTGACCAGCATTATGATTATAGTACCTTGTTTCAAATTGGAGAATTGATAATAAAAGAATTCTTTGGTGTGATAAAAGATTATGATTCCATAGAATTATCTCCCAACATACTTCAAGTATTAAAGTATATACATACAAATTATATGAATAATATAAAATTAGGGGATATTGCAAAGAGTATTCCCATGAACGAAAGCTACTTGTCAGCTCAATTCAAGCAAGAATATCATATATCATTAAAACAGTATTTGAATCAGTATAGAATCAATCAGGCTACCATACTGATTAAGAATACAAATTATAACCTGACTGAAATAGCCTTAAAAGTTGGATTTGAGTCAACTAATTATTTTTCAACTGTGTTTAAAAAATACCTTAACATGACGCCAAGCCAATATTATAAAAAATACAGAGATGATATTTAAGAAACCATAGCATAGTTATTAAACAATGATTTCATAACTATGCTTTTATAAGGGGCTGTCGGATAATACATGCAGCCATCTCCAAAAATATATTATCTGACAGCCCTTAAATAAGCAATTAATTCTTGGTTATCAGATACTATCACCAATTTCCATTGATACAAATCATAAGAATATAATCATCTCATTAATTTTATTCCATATAGTTTATCAAGGTACCTATTTTTTCTATTGTACATTCAATCTTATCTCCCGATTTTAAGTATCTAGGAGGATTAAAACCTAATCCTACCCCTGAAGGTGTTCCTGTTATTATGATATCACCTGTCTTTAACTCTATGCCTTTTGACAATTCCGATATAATGTATGGTATATCAAATATCATATTGTTTGTATTAGATGATTGACGAAGTTCATCATTCACTTTGCAGGTAATATCTAAAGCAACAGGGGAAGATATCTCATCTTTAGTTACTATATATGGACCCATGGGACAGAAAGTTCTTAGACTTTTACCTCTAAACCACTGTTCATGTTTTCTCTGAACATCTCTAGCTGATACATCGTTAACAATTGTATATCCAAAAATATACTCATCAACATCTTTTTTATCTATATTAATTCCGTCTTTGCCTATTATTACAGCTAATTCAACTTCATAATCTATTTCATTAGTTATCTTCTCATGCCTAAGAATTGTATCTCCTGTACCTATAGTTTTATCAGCTCTTTTTGTAAAATATATAGGATACTTAGGAATGAGTTCTTTGTTCTTAACAAAATCCTTTATTTCCAAAGCATGATCTTTATAATTCTTCCCTAAACACAGAATATCTCTTCTGGGGTATCTAATAGGTGAACTGACCTTTACATCGTTTAATGATATTAGATTACCTGAGTATTCAATAGCCTTCTTTTTCAAGGATACCATTTTATCACTATACTTACTTATGAATTCATTCATATCATTAATGGTTTCATCAATAAGCTTATTAATTGGAATAATGGATACATTATCTTTTATCATTATACCTACATTTTCTTTACCTTCATATTTATATGTGCATAAATACATAGTATACCCCTTTCTGTGTAACAAATTATATATCTATTTTAACATATGTCAAACTTTCATTCCACGATTTATACAATCCCAAACATTATTTCTATCTGCATCTTACCGTCATTCATTTTATATCTTTCATATATGGAGCCTACTACAATATTATTATTTTTTGCATAATCAAATAGCGAGGCATATGCTAGATCTCTATTTTCTATTGAATCGCACAATATTCTTAAGCAAAGTTCTTTTGTTTGTGTTTTGATATCTAATTCTTCTGATGCATTGGTTGTATAAGCAAATATTTCACTAATACCATCTGAATTATCATCCAGAGACCTCTTGAAAAAATGCCCTGAACTAAGTTTTACTTTATTACCTGCATAATTATAGAAATTATTGATGATGTCATGAATATCTTTTTGCTTTTCTGTTTTTTGGTATACTATTAATCCTTGTTCAATGTAATATCCTTTAGAAATATCAAATTCCTTATTAACATTCCTTTCTGCATGAGAAGTTGATAAGAGAGTTTTAATATTGTCTTGCTGCTTTTTTAATTTTTCAATTTCAAGTTCTATTTCTGATAATCTTTTATTGTATATATCTTTCATTGATACATCTTCTGAATCTGTGGTTATATTTTTTACTTGTTCTAGGGAGATACCAGTTTCCTTTAATTTTATAATTCTATTTAAATCATTAATTTGTTCTCTTTTATAATAACGATATTGATTATTAGGATCTATATAAGCTGGTTGAAACAAACCTATTTCATCGTAATATCTTATAGTTTTTTTATTCAGCTTAACTATAATAGCAAATTCACCTATGGTATACATGTCTACTTTCCTCCTTGTACTTTTAATGCAGGTATATTATACAATTTATGATGTGAATATTTTTTATAATCTTTTCTTGTTAAATATGCTTCAACACATATTTTAATTCTTTCCGCCATATTTTCATTGAGTACTTGACCGAGTTGCACAGTTGATTCTTTTGGATATCCTATATGACCTTGCTCTTTTATTTTACTACTTACTATTTCTGGTTGTATCATTTCCATTTCATTTATTGATATATCTGGAAGATTATCATAGTTGTCATTAACTAGACACGGACATATATCTAGCATATTTGATGTTTCTATCCACCCTCCATGGAAATCATTTGGATACTTACCTAACTTTTCTTTTACCAATTGATTTGAATCATCCTTAGAATCAAGGTTTATGTTATCTTGACTGAATATCGCACCCATGGGAGCAAAGGATACATCTTGATATGTTTTATTTATTTCATCACATGCTTGCTCTATTGCTATTAGATGTTTTGGGTCTGCATGTCCAGATATTATAACTATATTTTTAATACCCCACTCAACTATTCCACCTAACATCTCTAATACTATTTGATAAATCAGTTTCTGAGATAAATGAATGTTTCCAACAAATCCTCTTATATCAGCATGTCCCAATGGAATAATTGGCATTGTTAAAAAAGTATACTCTGGAAATGAGTTCTCTAATTTGCTTATTGATCTTTCTATCCAATGTTTTGTTTCATAGACATCTACACCTATTGGAAGATGTCTACCATGCTCTTCTATAGGTGCTATTCCAATCATCATTACCGTTTTTTCTTTATCGAATTCCTCAATTTGTGTCCAACATAATTCCATAATATTTTTACTCATCATTATTACCTCCTTATAATTATATACTAAGTTTATATGTTCCAGCTACTGGAATGTCAAGTTATAAAATACAAAGAGATTATTTCCATAATTTAAAAAGCAACGTATATACACTATACGTTGCCATCAAAAAAAATTTTATGCACTATATAAATTCCTTGTTTCTGCACTTTTCTGTACATCCCCTATCCCTCTGGCAGAGTTTCAATGAAAACATGTATCTCAGCTTTATTAGCCGCTTCTATTATCTTTTCTTAAAGAAATTTTAATCAATACAACCAGTTTAAAACTGGATAAAAAACTATTGCTTATTATGACATATTATGATAATATATTTTGTGCAGGGAATGAAGTTCTCCCTTAGCAAAAGCTAAAACCGCTTATACGCTGATGACTTCTGTGATGATATCACAGGACCATCAGCTTTTTTATTGAATAGATAAAAAACTTTTTGTTCTGTTCTGCCAAAGGAGGATTATTAGATGTTATTTAGTTTAGCGTTAATTTTAATTTTAGGATTTGCATTAAGTGGAATTCTTAACAAGTTAAATCTACCTGGTCTATTAGGCATGATATTAACCGGCGTAATACTTGGTCCATTTGCACTTAACCTTATTTCACCAGAAATTCTTGATATTTCTAGTGACCTTAGAGAAATTGCCTTGATAGTAATTCTAATTAGGGCTGGTTTATCTCTTGATATAAGAGATTTGAAGAAAGTTGGGAAACAAGCCATACTAATGTGTTTTATCCCTGCAACTCTCGAACTAACAGCAGTAATTATACTTGCTCCAATATTTTTTCATATAAGCTATATTGAAGCAGCTATCATGGGTACTGTATTAGCAGCTGTTTCACCAGCAGTAGTTGTGCCAAGAATGATTAACCTAATGGAACGTGGTTATGGAAATGACAAAAGCATACCTCAGTTGATAATGGCAAGTTCATCTGTTGATGATATCTATGTTATTGTTTTATTCACCGCTTTTTTAGGAATGTATAGTGGAAAAGGCTTCGAGACTTCAAGCTTATTATCTGTACCACTGTCAATAGTACTTGGATTACTACTTGGTATACTAACAGGTATTGTCTTTATCTGGGTAGTAAAAAGGCTTCATATGAGAGATACTGTCAAAGTACTTATAATACTTAGTATTTCATTTTTATTTGTAACTCTTGAGAGTTTTGTAAAACCTATAGTATCAATATCTGGTTTGCTGGCTGTTATGGCTCTAGGTGGAACCATATCTGAATCATATAATGTACTGGCTAGAAGATTGATGACTAAGTTTTCAAAAATATGGGTAGGAGCTGAGATACTATTATTTGTATTAGTTGGCGCCGCTGTAGATATTAGATATCTAGCTGATGCAGGTTTAATCTCTATACTACTTGTTTTATGTGCGTTAGTATTCAGAATTTGTGGTGTCAATATTTGTTTATTAAAATCCAGATTGAATAAAAAAGAAAGAATATTTTGTTCCATAGCTTATCTGCCTAAAGCAACCGTTCAAGCAGCTATCGGAGCTATACCTTTACAAAAAGGCGTTGAATCTGGTAATACGATTCTCACTGTAGCTGTTCTAGCCATAATAATAACTGCTCCCCTTGGAGCTATAGGTATTGATTATACCCATAAGAAATTCTTGAACCATACAGTAACCAATAGTTAAAGCATATACGTAATTAAAATGAGGCTCACCTAATACGTTAATATAAAAGAAATGTATTATGGTGAAGCCTCATTCTTAATTAAAGAGAAATTTAATTCAAAACTCTCCTGAAATGCTACTCAACTAATTTATATATCATATAACTTGATATTTCTTAATCTAAGAGCATTAGTAACCACTGATACAGAACTAAATGACATTGCGGCAGCTCCAATCATTGGATTAAGTAAAGGTCCTCCAAATATATGAAGTAATCCTGCTGCTATTGGTATACCCAATGTATTATATCCAAATGCCCAGAATAAGTTTTGTTTGATGTTTCTAATTGTCCCTTTGCTGAGCTCTATTGCCTTTATAACATCTACAATACTATCTTTCATTAATACTATATCTGCTGATTCCATAGCTACATCAGTTCCTGATCCTATAGCTATACCTATATCTGCCTGTGCTAATGCTGGGGCATCGTTGATTCCATCACCAACCATTGCTACTCTATATCCTTTATCTTGCAGAGCTTTGACTTCTCTAGATTTATCTTCGGGTAAAACTTCTGCTATAGTTAAGCTTATTCCAACTTCTTTAGCTATAGCTTCAGCTGTTTTCTTATGATCACCAGTTATCATAGCTACTTTTATACCCATATCTTGTAGATGGTCAATAGCTTTTTTACTATCTGGCTTAACTGTATCTGCTACAGCTACTATACCAACATATTTTCCATTAATAGCGATAAACATTGGTGTTTTACCCTCAGAAGCCAAATCCTCACCTTTACTAATATCACACTCTTTGATATTAAACTCTTTCATCATCTTTTCATTACCTAATAATAGCTCTTTACCTTCTATTACAGCTTTTATACCTTGACCAGAAATGGTTTTAAAATCTACAATATCTTTAACTAATTCTATATTATCCAAGTCAGCTTTATGAACTATGGCTTCCCCTAGAGGATGCTCTGAGCCCTTTTCTGCTGAAGCAATCAATCTCAATATCTCTTTTTCATCATAATCTTTGGTTATCATATCAGTAACTACTGGTTTACCTTCTGTAATGGTACCAGTCTTATCAAAAACGACAACATCTATTTTATGTGCTGTCTCAAGTGCTACACCACTTTTAATTAGTACTCCTTCATCTGCACCTTTACCAGTTCCAACCATAATAGCCGTTGGTGTAGCTAATCCAAGTGCACAAGGACAAGCTATGACAAGAACAGATATGAATACCTTAAGAGTAAGTTCTAAATCACCAGTTCCTATATACCAAGCTATACCAGCTAATACTGCTATAGAAATTACAATAGGTACGAAATAACCTGCTATGATATCTGCCAATTTAGCAATTGGTGCTTTTGAGCCTTGTGCTTGTTCAACTAAATCAATTATCTTTGCAAGTGCTGTATCATCACCTACTTTGGTAGTTTCAATCTTCAATAACCCATTTTTATTAATACTTGCTCCTATAACATTACTTCCAACATTCTTTTCTACTGGTATACTCTCACCACTTATCATTGACTCATCAACAAAGCTGCTTCCCTCTATTACACGTCCATCAACAGGAATTTTTTCACCTGGTTTGACTAGAACGATATCCCCTACTTCTACTTCATCTATAGGCATGCGTATTTCTTCAGTTTCATGTAATACTAAGGCTTCTTTTGGTCTGAGTCCTATCAATTTCTTGATGGCTTCAGATGCTTTACCCTTAGAACGATGCTCTAAGGATTTACCAAGCATTATTAATGCTATGATAGTACCTGCTGATTCAATATATAAGTCTTTTACATAGTGAATTTGTCCAATACTTATCTGGTATGTTGCAACTATACCATATATTATCGCCGCAGATGTACCTACTGCAATAAGTGAATCCATATTGGGATGCCCAGTGAATAGAGCTTTAAACCCTCTACTATAAAAATATCTACCAACTACAACGATAGGTATAAGCAATATAAATTGCGCAAGTGCAAAGTTAAGCGGCTCATACATAGGATTAATGAATTTAGGAATTGGTAGCCCTATCATATGTCCCATGGATATATATAGAAGAGGAATAACAAATCCTATGGCGATCTTTAATCTAAACCACATTTTCTTTTGTTCTATATTATTAGAATTATCTTCTTCAGTATCATTATTTCGTTCTATTTCCTTAGGAGTGAATCCTGCTTTTATAATTGCTTTCTTAATTTCTGATAATCTTACTTTCTTAACGTCATATTTTATATAAGCTTTGTTAGCTAGAACATTTATGGACACTTCTAAAATGCCATCTAATTTATTAACACCTGTTTCAATTGTTTTGGCGCAAGCCGCACAATGCATTCCTTCTATTGGTATTACAACCTTTTTTTCTTCCGAATCCTCTGAAGGTACAAATCCAGCTTTTTCAACCGCTTCAAAGATTTTGCCTTTGTCAACTACCTCTTCGTCATATTCTATTTGCATTTTTTTAGTGTTTATATTAACACTAACTGAAGAAACACCATCTAATTTCTTAGTTACACGCTCTACTGCTGCTGAACAAGCTGCACAATGCATTCCTTCTACTTTATACGTTTTTTTTGTTTTCATAACATCAAACCTCCAATCTCGTTATTTACATTTATTATTGAAATTTTTTAAGACGGTTGGCTACTTCTTCTAAGAAAGTAGCGTTTCCCCATAAAACAAATCTAGCTCGTTTTTCTGCTGAATCATATATATAATTAAATTTGTATTGATTTTGCCCTTCCATAGACATTATTACATCTGTTATTTCATGGGCAATAGGTTTAGCTTCTTCTTGTTCATTAACGTAATAGTCTATTATACTACACACTTGAAGCTTGTCTTCTGTTGTCCTGTTTTGTCCATCCATAAATACACAGAAATCATCTTGACTGACGTCGCCGTTTCCACACCCGCATTTAGAATCTTCGTAGTATTTGTCCAATGCACTTTCATATATTCTCCATTGTCCACCTACCTTCAAAGCCTGTATTTTACCACTATATATATATCTTCTTATGGTTTTAGTATGAACTTCCAATTTGCTAGCAACCTCATCAATAGTGTAATATTTTTCTTCCATGAGCATCACCTTTCTAGTATTTTAATAAATACATTATATCATATTGATAATGATTTTCAAGTACTTTTGTACAATTTTGTCCATTTTTGTTCACTTTGTACAAATACCTATTTCATTATTTATATTAATTAACATAAAAAAAGAGCTTTATTCCCCTTAGAGAAAGAAAACTCCTATAATTATATATATCCTTTTCAATAATATTTATTGGTTGATTAGTATCATTTTATACATATCATCGTCAACTTTATCAGCCCTAATTACAAAATCAAATTTATCATACTCCAAGCAAAGATGAAAGTCTTCTTCTGGCTGACTATCCTGTGTATCTACTTGATGGAATCTCTCTCCACCATTGTTTAACAGCTTATCTTTTAGATTAGATAAATCAAACTCTTCATTAAGCAACAAACTTTTTATGTAGTTAGCACATAGCACGTCTTCTTTCGCTTCATATGAACCACCATTCCCCATTGCTACAAGAGATACTTTATCAGGCTGTTCACGTAAAATGTAGGTTGCTATAGCTTTAGCATTAACAAAACTGCCTGTTATAATTTCTGTAGCATTTTTTGCGTTCACAATTCCCCTAGTACCTGCACTAGTTGTATGAACTACTGTACTTCCTTTTATATTATTAGCTTCATTTATAAAATATGGTGAATTGCCATATTCAAAACCATCTAATAAGAGTCCATCTCTTTCACCTACTAAAATATACTCTGGATGCTCTAATTTAAGCTGTTGAGCTTTTCTTATTGTTCCAACTGTATATATGTTTTTAACACCCTGCTGGTATAGGTAACACTCTACACTAAAAGCTCTAAATACATCAATAATGACTGTAAGTCCTTCTGCATGTTTTGCTCCTTCTAATAAATTGAGTATTTTTATATCCATTTTTATCCTCCCTATCTAAAACTAACTATATTCAAACTTTTTTACTTCAATAGTCTATATATTAGAGTTTATATTTTTTCTTTAATCTTTTAGCCATTTTCTTTGTCTTAGGGCTAATGCTTTCTATACACTCATTAATAAATATATCAATTTTACTTTTATCGTCTACTTCTACTTTATCATATACTGAATCAAAAATCTCTAGAATATCGTATTTCAATAATTCTGTCTGCTTTTTTGGATATGATGTTATATGCTCTATATTAAGTACCATATTACTTATTTTCTCTATAAGCTCTTCTCTGTACTTAAGTATTTTTTTTAAATTTCTTACACAGCATTGAGCAGTCATGAATTTTTCATCATCAATACATTTAACATATTCATCAAAGATGTGGTCAAACTTATTATCAACATCAACTGCTGTAACATTAGCAATTAATGTCATTCCTATGTCACGATGATATGAATTATTATGATTGAGCAATGATGCAAATTGATTCCAATATTCATAAAATAATTCTGGTTTAATTTCACTTGCATGTGCTAGAACATAATAACTATTGTAATAAACCATAATTTCTTTGTAAGTCGTTAAATATAACACTATTCTATCTCTATATTCTTTATTATCTATTATTTTTTCTGCAAGTGCAGCTATATCCAAATCTTTTTTCTTGATTTCTTCAATAAATAAATTATCTGTCATAGGCTAACATCCTTCCATATTAATGACTTCATGAACTCTATTTTAATATGATACATTAGAGTTAATGATATTGCAAGCAACATAAGTAAAGGGGTGAAATTTAAAAAATTCCACCCCAAGTAAGATATTATCTAATTCATACCATTTTCTTTAATTATCTCATCAAAACTATTTGAATCCATAATATGTTTAATTATTTTCTCCATTTCAGTTTTATTATAATTGTTTGCAAACGAAGAAAATACAATATTATAGTAGATATCATTATCTTCCCATATAAATTGAATACTCTCATCAGCTGTTTTTTCAAATGGTCGTTGATCTGAATTATTAAAGGTTGTTATTAATTTTAACACTTTTTTATTTTTTATATATTCCCAATTTGCTTCTAATCTTTTAATCATTTTTTCATTATCATTGTTTATTTTACCATGTTCATTGAATTGATTATAATAATACGGTTCTTTCTTCTCTATTGATAAGCTATAATTATACTCACTATCACTAATTAATATTATTTTTTCATTTATGATACTTATAGACCTATATTTATTATCTATAGGAAATTTAAAATCAAATCCAACGTTTTCCCTAGCTTCTTTCATATCTTCCATTCTATATATATGTGTTGTTTTATAAGGAATTATAAAATTATCTTTATTAATATCTTCAGGATCTTTTAGAGATTTAATCATTTTGGCAACTTCTAATAAATCTATTTCACCGATAACATTATTATCTTGATCAATAACTTTATACTCTATATCATAATAGATATCATCTTTTTCAAACACCAAATGTTTATGTTTTGTTACTATTTTTCCACCAATACTAATTTCTATTACTTCACCTTCAATACCTTCAAAATTTATAAAGTATCTGTTGATTATAGATGGATTACTATTATATGCTTTATTTAACAAATAGAATTCAGGGTGTGTTTTAGAGATATTTATGTTAAAGTAAAATCCATTATTTATACTATTGAAGAAATTAACTCTACCCTCTTCTGGAATAAATTGAATACATTCTATATTATAATCATCTTCTATTATATATTCTGGAATCAAGATATTAAAATCAACATCTTTTAAAAGTCTATCCAAATCATTATATTCTTTATAATATCTAAATCTAGGCTCTATAAGCTCTTCCACTATGTCCTTATTTTCAACAAATTTCATTTGGGGCTCTTGTGCTTTAGTTTTCACTGGATTAGTAAGCACTATGCCTCCAATCAATAACGCTATCATTATAGATAATGCTGTAAATTTATATGTATTTTTCTTGAAGTTATTAATCATTATAATTCTCCTCTCCAACTGCTTCTTGGTATTACTGAAATAACAAGCCAATTCTATCTGATTACGTCTTGTTAGAAACAAACGTGTCACAATCAATATACTTTCCCCATATGATATTGCATTATCCTCTCCTAATTTATCAAGAACATAAGTATCACAAGCTAGTTCTATATCTGATTTGATAATAGAAGTTATTTTCCATATTATTGGATTAAACCAGTGAATACCTACAGCTATAACGCTAAGTATATTATAAATTAAGTCTTTTCTCTTATAATGAGCAAGTTCATGCAAAATCACATGTTGAAAATGCTCTTGATCCACATTAATCATCTGCTTAGGAATGTATACATTAGGTTTAAATAAATCTGTTATTAATGGGCTTGTCAAATTATCTCCCATATATATATTTACATTTCTTTTGATACCTAATATCTTTTTACACTTGTCTATTATAATTATTAAATCGCTATCATCTATTTGTTTACATGATTTTAATCTAATAATAAATCTCTTCTGTATTATAATTGAGCCAACTAAGATTATTAATACTCCAGCTAACCATATTATTGATAATATGTTAATAATACTAAATCTGTGTTTGACCTGTTCTGTATTAATATTAGGAGTATCTAGATGTTTATCAGTATTTTGGCTATATTTGATTTGTGTTTTTTTTCCTATATCATTTATTGTAGTTTGTTGACTTTTTATATGGGGATGTATAGTGGACAAACTCCCTGATATAGTATTTTCTGTTCCATATTGTGGCAATAGATTTAGTATACTTATAGAGCTTTCTGGCACTATAAGCATACAAAATCTTAATAAAATAAAACTTAATAGTATTTGATTAAATCTGATATTTATTTTTGTTTTGAATAGATATCTGATTAAGAGTATTACTACTGCTATTATACTTGATGTGAATGTGACTAATAGTACATTCATGAAAACCGTATTAAGAATATCCATAGCCATTACTCCCTTATTATGATTGGAAATTATTCTCCCTTAGTTATCTCATCAAAAGTTTTTGAATCCATAATATGTTTCATTATATTTTCAATGTCTATAGGATTTTTATAATCATAATATGAAACACAATAGTATACATCATTTTCACACCAAATATATTCAATGTCTCTATCTGGTTCTTTTTGATCTTTTAATAACTCATATGTATTAATTATCTTTAACACTTTCCTATTGTTGATATATTCCCAATTACCTTCCATCTTTTCAAACCAACCCTTTTCAGAATCAGCCATCTCTAATTTTCCAAGTTTAGTGTATTGTTCATAATAATATGGAATTTCCTGTTTTTGTGTTAAACTAAGACTACCTTTAAAATTCAAATTTATATATTTTCTATCTTGTGAAGCTATTATTTCTGTATATTTACCTAAAAATTCATCTATTGGTAGTTTAAAATCAAATCCAACAATTTCTCTAGCTGTTGTCATATCTTCCATACTATAAACACGTAAAGCCGTATTTGGTAAATTAAAAATACTTTTATCAACATTATCTGGATTTTTTAGAGACCTAATTATTTTAGCAACTTCTAATTCTGGTAATTCACCATCTATACTATTATCTTCATTGATTTTTTGATATTCTATAACATAATATATATCATTTTTCTTATAGATGAAATGTTTGCTTACTCTAGAATCCAGTTTAGTAATTAATGTTTCACCATCTATACCTTCTATACTATTATTATACCTATCAATCTTTGGCATCATCTCATCAAAATATTCATCCGGGTCTTTATGTGATATCATAATATTAAAGTAGAAGCCGTTACCATTATTCTTATTACTATAGAATAACCTAGCCCTTTCATCCTGTGGATACCAATTTAGTGCGCCTAAACGGTAATTATTTTGTGGTATATAATCTGGTATCATAAATTCAAATCCAACATCATCAATAAAGCTATCCAAATTATTATACCTATTGCAATTAGATTCTACAAGAATATCATCTATCATGTCTTTATTGGCATCTACTTCTAAATTATCTCTAGAATTTTTTAACTGGTCATTTTTTTGTTTAGCCTTTACTGGATTAGTAAGCACTATGCCTCCAATCAATAACGCTATGATTAAAGATAGTGCTGTAAATTTATATGTATTTTTCTTAAATTTATTAATCATTATAATTCTCCTCTCCAACTGCTTTTTGGTATTACTGAAATAACAAGCCAATCCTATTTGATTACGTCGTGTTAAAAACAAACGTGTCACAACCAATATACTTTCCCCATAGGATATTGCATTATTCTCGCCTAATTTATCAAGAACGTAAGTATCACAGGCTACTTCTATATCTGATTTGATAATAGAAGTTATTTTCCATACTATAGGATTGAACCAATGAATACCTACAGCTATAACGCTAAATATATTGTGCATTAAGTCTTTTCTCTTATAATGAGCAAGTTCATGCAAAATCACATGTTGAAAATGCTCTTGATTCACATTAATCATCTGTTTAGGAATGTATATACTTGGTCTAAATAAACCTGTTATAAATGGGCTCCTCAAACTATCTCCCATATATATATTTACCTTCCTTTTTATACCTAGTATCTTTTTACACTTGTCAATTATTATTAGTAAATCACTATCATCTATTTGTTTACATAATTTTAATTTATAAGTGAATCTCCCCTGTATTATGATTGAGCCAAATAAGATTAGTAATAATCCAACTAACCATATTATTGATAGTATGTTAGTAATACTAAATTTCTTTTCAACATGTCTTGTATTGATAGTAGGCGAATCTAGACGTTTATCAATATTTTTGCTATAATTAAGCTGTGTTATTTTTCCTATACTATTTCTTGGAGTTTGTCGATTTTCTATATTGGGATGTATAGTGGACAAACTCTCTGATATAATATTTTCTGCTCCATATTGGGGCAGTAGATTTAGTATACTTATAGAACTTTCTGGCACTATAAGCATACAGAATCTTAATAAAATTAAACTTAATAGTATCTGATTAAATCGGATACTTATTTTTGCTTTTAATAGATATCTGATTAAGAGTATTATTACTGCTATTATACTTGATGTGAATGTGACTAATAGTACATTCATGAAAACCGTATTAAGAATATCCATAGCTATTACTCCTTATATATTACTTATTCTTAGTGCTATCTTTTTTCTTATTATCCAACATTTTTTGAAGTTTATTAATATCTTCTTCTGATAAATCCTCTTGTTCAATAAAATTATAAACTAACCTATCAACAGCACCGTCATAAATTTTTTGAAGAAAACTCTTATTCTCAACCTTTAAATATTCTTTTTGAGTAACAACAGGATAATATAAATAGTTGCGCCCTAACCTGTTATAAGATATAGCTTTCTTCTTAACAAGCCTAGTTATAAAAGTCTTAATAGTTTGTGGATTCCAACTCATTTTTTCAGATAAACCATTTATTATCTCATCAGAGGTAATAGGATTTTTCTTCCATATTAATTTCATAACTTGTAATTCTGAATCAGAGATACTAGGAATATTCTTCTTCATATAATAAATCCTCCTTTTTAAATCTACACGTGTAAATCTATTTCTTAGTTTACACTTGTAGATTTGAAATGTCAAGACATTTTTTTAAATTATAAAATATCTTGCATATCTCTATATTTTTTTGGTGTAACACCATATATCTTTTTGAATATACCAAATCACGGTTTTTACTCGCTCAAGAGCGCCACAATAAAGATACCCTATATAGTGATAAGAACCACTTTTACAGGTTGTTGTTACATCTTAAACAGATAAAACAACAAATGTAATAAGAGTGATTATCACTATATAGGGTATTAACTATCATTCCGTTGTCCTAACACCTCAATTGTCCTAAAACAATCTCCTAAACTCACTAATTTCTTCCTCACTGGGCATTATACTAATTGACCCATATTTTGTAGTCACAATAGCCGCACCAGCATTAGCAAAAGCTAACATATCAATTATATCCTCTTTGGATAGCTCCTCTATTCTCATATTACTTTCTAACAATTTATATATTATACCACCAAAGAACGTATCTCCAGCCCCAGTGGTATCTATAGCTTGTACCTTATAAGCCTTCACAAACTCATAGTATTTATCAGTCTTTATAATACTGCCTTCTGCACCCAAAGAGATACACAACATTTTTATATTATTAAATTCCCTCATCAATTTTGCCGAAGCCATTTTAATATTTTTTTCGTTCGTAATAAATTCCAATTCCTCTTCAGAAACTTTTACAACTGAAGCATATTCCAAGCCTTTTATTATCATAGCTTTCGCATCATCTAAATTATTCCATAAATTAGTTCTTAAGTTAGGATCATATGTTATGAACACTCCGTTATTTTTTGCAATTTCAAGAGCTTTCAAAGTAGTTTCTCTAATTGGGCTATCAGTAAGTGATAAAGAACCAAAATGAAATATCTTAGTATTTTTGATTAAATCATTATCCAGCTCTTCTATTGACAGATTGATGTCTGCTCCAGGTTTTCTATAAAAACTGAAACTTCTATCTCCTGTTTCATCTATGTGAACAAATGCTAGTGTAGTATTAATATCTTTATCCACTTTAATTCCAATTGTGTCAATACCTTTTTCTTTTAAAGTGTTCTTTAAGAATTCACCAAATGAATCATTACCTACTTTACCTATAAACGCTGTTTTAGCATGTAACTTAGATAAATAAGCCAATAAATTAGCTGGAGCTCCTCCTGGATTTTGTTCAAATATATTATTACCTCTATCAGACTTTCCGATAGGTGTAAAATCAATTAATAATTCTCCTAGTGCTATAATATCATACATAAATATTTACCTCCATTATAAGAGTTAATACACTTAACAAAACTGTAAATAAAACTACCCTCTACTTTTTGTCAAAAACATTTCCTAACCATTCTATACATAATTTTATCCATGTAGCAACATGTGGGTAATTGTTCATATCTTCACTTCTAGTCTCTTCCGTTGCAAGTGATAAACCGTGAGGACCATGAGGATATAAGTGAAGTTCAAATGGAATATCATTTTTTCGTAAAGCCCCAACAAATAATAAGCTGTTTTCCATAGGAACACTTGCATCTTCAACAGTATGCCATAAAAATGTTGGAGGTGTTTTTTTATTAACCTGCTTCTCTAGAGACATTTCATTCAATAAACCCTCACTTGCTTCTTTTCCCAGTAAATTATCAAAAGAACCTCTATGAGCTAATTCACCAGAAGTAATTACAGGATAACTTAATATCAGTGCATTGGGATAATTTAATCCTGCTATTATACCTTCAGCATTATTTATATAATCTTTTTCCCAATGAACTCCAAGACTTGCTGCTAGATGACCTCCTGCTGAAAAACCACATACTGCGATTTTATCAGATTGAATGTTCCATTCTTCTGAATTCTCCCTTATTATACACATAGCTTTTGACACATCCAATAATGGTTGAGGATGTCTTGCGGGAGCTACGCTGTAGTGTAAAACGAAAGCATGATAACCTGCTGCATTGAATTTTAATGCTATGGGTTCTGCTTCCCTCTCTGATGTAAATGCATATCCTCCACCTGGACATATTAGAATTGTACCTCTTTTCTTATCTCCATCTAGTATATATGTATCCATAGTTGGTATAAAATTACTATTACTACTATTATATTGTTGTTTTTCCCATAATTCTATAGTCATATTTATCATGTAAGTAATCTCCTTTTAATGTTAGTCATAGTCAATTATATCATCTCTCAATCTTTTTTGCATTATTGATATATAATCATCCAATTCCTTACTTATCCTTAATACTTCTTCTAAGTTGCTATTCTCTTCATAACTATTATCATTAAAATTTTTACGTAGAGTATTCATTTTTTCCATGTTAATTTTCTTATTCATTTTATACATCGTTATCACCTCTTATTTTTATTTTATATCTTTAGTGACATTTTTGCAACTAAAGGCTATTATATTATAAGCCTATAATAGATAAAATTCTATTATAGGCTTATAATATAAAAGAGGTGTATGTTATGAATGAAGAAAACCTATCTGAAACAATAGGTCATCGTATAATGATTAGAAGAAAACAACTTGGATATACTCAGGAACAAGCCGCAGAAAAATCAAACCTAAGCCATCAATTTTTTTCGACAGTTGAAACTGGCAGAAAAAACCTTCGTGCAGAAAGTATCATCAAAGTAGCCAAAGCTCTAAACGTTAGTACCGATTATCTATTATTGGGTATTACTAATGAAAATGATACCAATAGTATATCTAATCTACTGTCCAAGCTTAATGGTAATGAACTACACTGCTTGGAAGAGATAGTCAAAAATTATCTTAAAGCTTTAGGATACTAAGAATCTATAAATAAAAAATTATTGATCCATTTTTCTATTAATAATTATAAATATTTTCCCAAGATATAGTTTTAAAAAAGACCCTTAATTCTTAACATGAAGAATTAAGGGTAAAGACAAAATTTAATTTGTTAAATTACTATGTTAAAACTATATCTTTATTTATTGCTATATATTCTATATGGTAAATTTCTCAGAGAGTTTTTCCATAGTAATTGCAATATCTGCTAGCTTTTCGCTAGACTTGGTTATTTCTTCCATAGATGCTGTCTGTTCTTCAACAGACGCATTTACTTCCTCTGTGGATGCTGCTGACTCTTGGGTTACACCTGAGATTTTCTCAACAAATGAGAAAGTCTTATCCTTATTTTCACTTATTTGAATTAGAGCTTCGTTCAACTGCTTGAATAACTCAATCACATCTCCAGTTGAATTTTCAATTATATCATAAGTTGAAACAGTCTTATCCAAATATCTATCTACATTACCTACAATCTCTCCTGCTTCATTCATGTTCTTATTAGTAATCTCAATCTCATTAGTCATTTTATTAAGTATATCAGAAATCTCTTCTGTAGCTTGTTTTGTATCATCTGCCAGCTTACTTATCTCTTCTGCAACGACTCCAAAACCTTTTCCGGCTTCTCCTGCTCTAGCCGCTTCTATGGTGGCATTTAGTGCAAGTAGATTAGTTTGGTTCGCTATACTTGAAATTGTGACTAATATGTTTTCAATTAATTTTGATTGATCAGCTAACTCATGGGTATTACTATTAATTTTTTTAGCAACATCTATATTTAACTGGAACTCTTTTTTTAATTTATCAATTATCTCTCTACCTTTAAGATTTACATCTTTTACTTTAATTGTTCCTGTATTGACTTCTTGTGCTAATTCTTGGGATTCAGTTATAAGAGCACCAAGCTGGGATAATTCCCTGACTACACTATCCGATTGCCTAGCCTGTGTTGTTGCTCCATCTGCTATTACTTCAACAGCTTTTGAAATTTCTTCTGAAGTAGCTGTATTTTCATTAATTGCATCAGATAATTTTATTGAAGAATCTTTTAAGTTAAAAGCATGTTCTTGAATATCTTTCATAACATCTTTTACATTTTCAGCAATAACATGAATGGCCCTGGCTAAATCCCCTATTTCATCTGTTTTTTTCAAAAATTTTTCTGGTACTTCTTCTGTCAAATCTAATTTTGACATTGTTACAGCATGTTTAGTTGCTAATATAATAGGTTTTGTAAATAATTTACCAATAAAATATACTAATGCTATAGCAATTATCAATGATATACTTGTAATACATATAAGATTCTTTCTAAGTTTTATTACATCAGCAAATAAATCACTTTTTAGAGCTTTAACAGCTATACTCCAGCCTGAATTACCTATAGGATGATATCCACAGTAATATGTATTTCCTTCATACACATATTCATCGGTTCCTGCTTCTCCTTTAATCATAGTTTCAACAACCTTAGCTAACTGTTCTGTACCATCTTCTTGATTATTTAATACGTTATCTTGTTTTAAAACTATATCCATGTTGTTATCGGCTATTGTATTGCCTTTCTCATCAACAATAAAAGCTCCACCACTAGTACTGACAATTATATCTTTTATGGAATTACTAAGATATTGTGGCTTTACATACCCAACAACAACTCCTTCAATCCCATTATTTTTAATAGGAGATGCTACGAAAAATTCAATGCCCCCCATTATATCGCTGAATATTAGATCACTAAAATATGTATTTCCTCTCATAGCTTCTTTAAAATATGTTCTTTCGCTGACATTTGTAGTTTTACCATTAGTAAAATGTGCCATACCATTTTTATCTACAATAAACATTCCTGCAAACATTTTATTTTTATCAACTTCAGCAAAAATAGCTTTTTTCTGTTCATTCCAATCCCAAGATTTTATCACATTTCTATTAGCTACTCCATTCATTGTTGCTTTTGCTATGCTGATTTCTGATTCAATATAGCTGCTATACCCTTTAGCTAACTCTATTAATTCATTATCTACTGTTTTGTGAAGTGCATTTATTGATGACATACATGCCATAATACCAACTCCGCCACTTACTACTATTATAATTATAGTAAAATAAGCCATTAATTTGAATTTTATACTCTTAAACAATTTCGTTCCTCCTCTGTTGTATATTAAAAGTTATTTAACTTTTCTATATAGTAGAATGTAATATTACTTATTGCATTTACTTTATATTCCATTGATTATATTTTAAAATTACAATATATTAATATAATAATTGCATGATAAATAGATAAATATATAACTTTATATTTATACCATGAGTAATTTCTTTCAGATATAAACAAAATAGCAACTATATGGATTAATATATAAACTATTTAGAGTAATTAACTTATTATACCATAAAAAAAGCAAACTATAAAGAGTAATTACTCTTAATAGTTGCTTATTAAAAATTGAAATTTATCATATGCTATAACTATGGAAGGAGGTGCATTTTATTAATGCAAAATAAAATCATAAATTTAAACCTTTTAGGTAAAAATATTAAACAATATAGATTAAAAAAAGAATTGACACAAGAAAAACTAGCTGGATTGACAGGTCTTTCTATACAGTATATTGGAAATATTGAAAGAGGTAATACAACAGCTTCATTGGAAACAATTATGAAAATCTGCTTAGTTCTAGAAATAACACCAAATCAATTATTAATAACATCATCTAGCCCTACTTCAAATGCATTAACAGAACAGATATTAGATTCTTTATCAGATAAATCCCCTAAATTTCTTCAACATATTATTGGATATATTGAATTTCTTCAACAATGTAAAACTTTTTAAATATTATTCCATCCCCTAAATAAGTCTTATGAATTAATATTTAGGGGATTAAAATAAACACTATCTATAAACATAATTTTCCATCAGAGACACGTTTTGCTAAATCTTCTACTTTTATTTTTATCATATCTCTTGTTTTTCTAAACTCCTTTATTTCTCCACCTGACGGGTCAATGAGTCCCCAATCTTCAGTATGTTTATTAGGTAAATATGGACATGTGACATTACACCCCATTTTTATTAGAATGTCTATTTCACTAGGAATGTCAGATAGTAATTTGGGTTTATGAGAACTCATATCTATTCCAACTTCCTCCATTACTTGTACAGCCTTTGGTTTTACCTCTGGATACTCTTCTGTTCCCGCTGAGTAAACATCAAATACATCATTGGCTAATGTTTTAGCCCACCCTTCCGCCATTTGGCTTCTACATGAATTATGAACACAGACAAATGCAACTTTATATTTCATTATTTTTAGCCTCCATTTTATTATATATTTTTACCTATAATCAAATAATCCTTTTGTTCTATTAGCTATTTTAACAAGAGTTAACATTACTGGTACTTCCACCAAAACCCCAACAACTGTAGCTAATGTAGCTCCTGATTGCAATCCAAATAATGATATGGAAACTGCTACCGCTAATTCAAAGAAATTACTCGCTCCAATCATACCAGCTGGTGCAGCAATATTGTGATTCAACTTTAATAATCTAGCGGATCCATATGCAATAAAAAAGATTAAAAATGTTTGGATTATAAGGGGCACTGCAATTAATAGAATATGCAAAGGATTATTAATAATAATTTCTCCCTGAAAAGAAAAAATAATTATAAGAGTTAAAAGAAGTCCAACTATAGTAGTATTATCAAATTTTTTCAAGAAAACTTTTTCAAAATAATTTTTTCCTTGATATTTAATAATGTATTTCCTTGATATATATCCTGCTATAAAAGGCAATACAACGAAAAGTACAACTGATAAGAATAAAGTATCATAGGGAACCATCACATTACTTACTCCTAATAAGAAAGCGACTATAGGTGCAAATGCGAATAATAGAATAATATCATTTACCGCTACTTGAACTAAGGTATATGCAGGGTCTCCTTTTGTAAGATAGCTCCACACAAATACCATAGCTGTACATGGTGCAGCCCCAAGAAGTACTGCCCCAGCTAAGTATTCATCTGCCAGCTTTGTATCAATCCAAGAACCAAAAACAATTTTTAGAAAGAATAAAGCAATTAAATACATTGTAAATGGCTTAATCAACCAATTGGTTACGCAGGTTATAATAAGTCCTTTTGGCTTTTTTGTAGCATCAACTATACTTGAGAAATCAATCTTGAGCATCATAGGATATATCATCAACCAAATTAATATAGTAACTGGTATAGATACATTTGCATATTCAAATCTACTTAGGGTTTTAGGTACTGAGGGTAGCAATTTACCAATCATGACACCAATGATTATGCATAATGCAACCCAAACAGTTAAATAACGACCAAATATATCCATTCCACTTGATATTTTAATGTTTTTCTTGTTGTCCATCTTCAAGCTCCAATCTTATAAGATTTAATACCTTTTCTTTATCATCTCTAATCATCTGACAATTCAAACATAACTCTTTGTATTTATTAAATCTTTTTTTGTCATTAAGGAAAAGTTCCTCTAATCTAAATTTGCTTATCAGATATTCAATAAGTGATATATTATCTTTTTTAAATTTATCACTTATTTTGTAATGAACCCACTGAGCATCTTTTGATGAAATAATGATACCTGTATTCTTTAGTTTACTTAAGTGTCTAGAAACATTAGATTGAGTCATTTCAAGTAATACTTCTATCTCACAGACACATAATTCTTCATTCATTAATAGATTCACCATACGTAACCTATTTTCATCACCAAGAGTCTTAAATAATTCTACCAAAATATCACCTCTATATTACTGTATTTGAATATACTCATATATTATCATGATTTTTTTATAATATCAACTAAAAATTTTAATCTAAGTTTATTTTCTAAAATACATTGACAATAAATAATACTAATGATATTATATGGTTAATTAGTTAACTAAATAACCATATAATTAAAGCAGGTGATGACTATCAATATTAATCCTAATAGCAGTGTACCTATCTTTGCTCAGATAGCCACTATGTTAGAAGACTACATTTTAGATGGAACTTACGAAATTGATACAGCTATTATATCAACCACACAGTTATCCAAATTACTAAAAATCAATCCAGCTACAGCCATAAAAGGTGTCAACATTCTAACGGAACAAGGTATTATCTATAAACGTAGAGGTATGGGGATGTACGTCACTAAGGAGGCAAAAGATATAATAATGAAAAAGAGAAGAACTTCATTACAAACAAATACTATAAAAAAATTGATTAAGGAATGCAAAAAGTTAAATATCAATAAACAGGATGTCATAAAAATGATTGAGGAGGATTGGAATGATTCAGTTAATTAATTTATCTAAGAAATATGGTAAAACAAATGCACTTAATAATATAAATCTAGATATCAATGAGAATAAGATCTATTGTTTATTAGGAGAAAATGGAGCTGGCAAAACTACTTTTCTAAGAACCATATCAGGTTTAACCCAAGCCACAGAAGGTGAAGTATTAGTTAACGGCTTGAAAGTTAATAAACTATCTATGCCTGATATTGTTTGTTTCGTTGAAGAACGAGAGAATCATATCAATTTAAAGATAAAGGATTTAATAAGTTTAGCAGCTGATTTTCAAGATGGCTTTGACACTGAATTTGCCGATGATATGATAAAAAAATTCAACCTCAATCCAGATAAAAAGTTCAAAAAGCTTTCCTTCGGCATGAAAACTATGGTAAATACCATTATTGGTCTTGCTAGTACTAATAAGATTGTGCTATTTGATGAACCTGTATTAGGTTTTGATGTTATTATGAGAAACAAATTCTACTCACTATTAGAAGAAAGTATAGCTAGACATCCAAAAATAATAATAGTATCTACTCATCTAATTGATGAAATAGCCAAGATTGCAGAAGAAATAATTATCATACATAAAGGTGAATTATTATTAAGGTCAAATATCATTGATTTACAAGATAAATGCTACAGTGTAACCGGAATCGCTTCAGATGTTGATGAGGCTGTAAAAGGTAAAAATATTATTAATGTACATGATATAGGAAAATTCAAAACTGTAAATGTATACGATACACGAATAGAAGAAAATGATAGAATCCAAATCAGCAATGAGGGATTACAAGATTTTTTTGCTAACCTTATAGGGGGTGAAATCAATGAATAAAGCAATAAAAGTGGCTAAATTCAATTTTAGATATGGTTGCAAACAAACATTTATAATCACACTTATTATAGTACTTCTAACAATAATTAATCTTATAATAGAATTTTTAATAGGTAGTCAGGTTCAAGGTAGTCTTTCCATAGGAAATCTATTTACACTAATTAATATACTTGCTCCCATATTTATTGTTTTAAAGTACTATAAAAAACTAATAAACATTGGAGCTAAAAAACTCGATTTTATCAAGGGCTGTATAATTAACTACGTGGTACTTGCAGTAATTGTGGCAATTATAAACATCTTATTCTACTATGCTATTGAACCAATAATCTGGGGTAACAGTCTTGAAATATCTTACATACCTGCATTTGGTTGGACTAACTCTGGTGTTTTTGCATGTTTTATATACCAAACTGGCTTTTACATATTATTAAGTACATTTATTCATACACTTGTGCTATATCAGAATATGTGGATTGGTTGGGTAGCGGATGTTATCTTAATTGCAATTATTAGTGTATTCACTCCTATTGCTCCTCTTAGACAAGCATTAATCGTCTTCTTTAGAGCTACGACCCTTAATCCAAGTTTTATTCTACAGTTTATATGTGATATCCTTCTTGCCGGATTACTATATGCATCAACTTTGTATCATATGAGTAAAAAATAATTTTAATATAATATATAAATCAATAAACGGGACTGTCGGATAATACATTTTTAACATCAATATCAATCCGACAACCCCTTTTTAAATATTAAATTAATCATCTATTCAACTGGTATCTTTACAAACTCTTTTGGTACTGACCATCGTTCTTTTTCTTTTGTTCCTGTTTTCAGACTCCATTCATTGAGTATATTATGATTTTGTGCATTTTCCTTGTATCTTTTTATTATTTCAATTATATCCCAATTGTGGTGTGCAATATTTCTAAGTTCTTCTAGTTTATTTTTATTAATACCAGCAAGATTAGTTAATTCGTAGGGGTCATTATCCATATCAAATAGGAGATCATAACTTTCATACATTGAATAGGTAATAAGTTTCCATTTCCCTTGTCTAATCATTCGTCCGGGAATAATATTACCATCCATATTTTCAACAAATTCGCTTATAACATATCTATCAGTTTCTTCAATATTATTAGTCAACTGTTTAACCAGGCTTATTCCATCTTGTTTGGGAGGTATTGAAGCTTCTGACAACTGACAGATAGTAGGTCCTAAATCCATTATACTTACAGGTTCTTTTATTATATTACCTTCTTGTACTCCATCTCCTTCAAATATTAATGGTATTCTCGATGAGCCTTCATAAAATGTCATTTTCCCATACATATCATGTTCACCTATTTGATCTCCATGGTCTGACATATACACAAATATTCCTTCTCTGTTATTATTTTTTAAGTATTTCTTCCATTTATTATGTAATTTACCAATCTCTTTGTCCATGTTAGTAATCATACCATAATATGCAGCACGTATACTCTTTATTTTATTGTCTTCTGTTTTTTGTTTTCTATGCCGTAATACAGGATGGTCATGGTTGGATGAGTTTTTCATTGTTTTCGGTAAGTCCACAATTTGTTTATATTCTTCGTATAGCTCCGGTGGCGCTATGTACGTGAAATGTGGCGCATACGTACCTACTACTATACATTGAGGCTTGTCATGTTCTTGTTGGAGGTACTCTATGGCGTTCTCAACTACTATTCGGTCATATTCTATTATTGGTGAAACACCACCACCTGAATAGCCTAGGCATCCATTGGCACCTACAGTATTACATAGTGGTCCTAATTCATTTCTGAAATTACTTTCTCCCCAATAGATTTTCGTAATATCTCCCATAATTCTCTTAGTGAATCCATGACGTTGATCTACTCCATTAAAATGCATTCTACCGCACAGAACAGTTTCATAACCTTCAATTGCCAGCATATGTAAAAAAGTAGGTTTATCTTCTGGAAGGGCTCCTTTATTATTGTATATATGAGTTTTTGACGGTAATTGACCACATAGCATTGACATTCTTGCTGGAACACATAGAGGGCATGAAGTATATGCCTTATCAAAACTTGTACCTTCTTTTGCTATTTTAGCAAGATTAGGTGTCTTAACCTTAGAATCGGAATTAAGTTCCCAATATAAAGGACTATGCTGGTCACTTAAGAATATCAATATATCTTTTTTCATCTCAATCCTTCTTTCAATTAATCCATTTCCCATTTTTCATGCTTAAATCCTCTATTATCATCATCCATAGGGACTACATCCGAAGTATGCATATACCAATCTAGCATCTTCATTTCCAGTTGGTTTCTAATATGACTATAACTTTCAACGTTATAACAGTTATTAAGTTCTTTTGGGTCTTTATTAAGGTCATACAGTTCATTACAACCATTAGTTCTTCTCACAAGTTTGTAATCCAATGAACGAATCATTGTGGTTCTGCATACACTTTCTGGATGTTCCTGCTGTTGTGTACGCTTTGGATAATAATCATGTTTTTCTGTCATCTTATTAGGGTCATAATACCTACCCTCATATCCTTCAAAACAGTTTAGTTCATGCCCGTCATATCCTCCTTCTGTAAAGACGTATCTATCAGCATCTCCAGAAGCTCCATTTAATTGCTCTACCAAACTTCTAGCAAAATGGGTATGCTTGCATTCAACATTGGCTAGTTCAAGGACTGTAGGCATTATATCAAATAACTCCACTTGTTCATTAACTACATGACCAGCTTTATTTTCTGGCATTCTTATAATTAAAGGTACTCTGGTAATAACATCACTCATAGCACTTGGCCATTTTTCTACTAAACCATAGTCACCTGCAAAATCACCATGATCAGAACTTACTATAACTGTGGTGTTATCTGCTAAACCTGTTTTGTCAAGAACATCCAACAACATGCCAAGCATATTGTCCATACAGGAATTCATACCCAAATATACTGCTTGTATTTTCTTTAATAATTCTTTTGGTATGTTTTCAATATTACGGTACTTACGAATTAATCTATGAAAATCTGGTTTTCCTTCTTTTATGTAAGGTCTCAGCTCCTCAATATCATTTATATCATACATATCATGATAATCATGAGGCGCTGAATATGGCGGATGAGGCATTGACAATGGAAGATAGAGCATGAAAGGTTTATCCTGATTTTCATCATATGAATTAAGGAATTCAACAGCTTTTTTTACATTATGCATATCGTTTGTATTGTCTATTCCCTTATTATAGCTATCCTTCAAAAAAGTATAGTAACCTTCTTCTTCAATACCAAATATATTATCTCCTTTATGTCCTCCACCAGGATTTTTATTACCATATATATCTGCATTTGCGTCTAGAAAATCTGTCGCAAAAACATCATTTTTACCGAACCACCTGATTTCATAAGATGCTTCTTTCAGGTATTTCAGCATACTTGGTTCATGGCTCCTTAATAAATGCCATAATGTTCTATGTCCATTTACATGAGGATACCATCCAGTCATTAGACAGCATCTAGATGGTGAACATACTGGATGCTGTACAAAACATTTATCAAACCTGACTCCTTCTTTTGCCATCCTATCATAATTAGGCATCTTAACTAAAGGGTGTCCATAACACGAAACACTCTCTGCTCTCATCTCATCAGGGAAGAAAAATATAAAGTTCATTTTTTTACTCATTAATGTACTCCTTCTTTCTTACTATATTTAACTGTTTCTATACATATTTGGTGTTATACCATAAGCTTCTTTGAATTTCTTAATGAAATATTTTGTATCATTAAATCCTACTTCAATAGCTATGGTACCAATGTTTTTATCGGTTGTCTTCAATAGTTCTGCTGATTTTTGTATGCGTAATCTATTAATATAAGCTACTAGAGTAATACCTCTATGCTTCTTGAATTTTCTACTTAGATGCTGTTGTGTTATATTCAGCTCATCTGCTAGATTAGAAAGATATATAGGTTTAGTATAATTATCTTGTACATACCTCAATACCTTGTCAATGATTACATCATTACTTTTACCGCTTAGACGCTGATAATAATCAGTCACTTCAACGACTAATCCTATGAGCCACTCTTCAATCTGATTAACAGTTTTCATGTTATCCATTTCATTGAATATATCAATTTCACGTTCTATAAAACTGTTAAAATCAAGTCCTTTATCTATCATATCCTTATAAACAATAGCAACCATTTGAATTGTACAGAATTTAACATTCTGTAGAGACATTACATTCTGTCTGATATCTTCAAATACATCTCTCAACATAGTTTCTACTACATCTTTTTTACCTATCATAATATTATTTGATATCTTTTCAATATCCCTTAATGGATAATAATTCCCTCTATTCAGATTAAGCTCCTCATGAGTAACAATTGAATGTTTTTCAGTTATTACATTATAATTTAATGCTCTTAAGGATGAAGTGTAAGATAAGCATATATCCAACAACTCGTTTACTATATCTCCTATACCTATAGAGATTGATATACCTGAAAATTCATATATGACTCTCTTTAACTCAACAGCCATTTCTTTTAATATAGTATAATCATCACTAACAGAATCAAAATTAAGCACAATGATTACTTTCTTTTGGTCAGAATCCACTCCTACAGCTGTTATATTATTTTTATTAAGAATCTCTTCAGCTATATTGATAACTGCAAATCTGTCTACTATATCAATCTCACTATTTGCTATACCATTTTCAAGATAGACAGCAAACAAGCAATAATTCTTTTTACTAAAGTTTATATTAAGTATTTCAAGATTAGATTGAATATCACTGTAATGTATATACTCTTTATTAAATAACCTGTTGAAAACACTATTTTTAATCATATCCTTATTTTTTCTTAACATATGCTTAGTTTTATTGTTGGTTGTCTTATATTGTTTCATAGCATAATTAATGTATTCTACTTCACTTCTAATATTATTTGATGGTACATTATTTATCTTAGATATATCTTTTCTTATTGAATATACAAGGGTTTCTATTGGATTATACAACTGTCTTGATAAGTATATTGAGATTAATACCCCTACTAATAGAAGTATGATAGTAATAGATAATACTGTATATAATATTGGCCTTGATAAGTTATCCAAATAATTTTTAGGCATTATAGCTACATATGCATAACCATCTTTACTAGATCTTTTATTGAATAATATATTATCTTTGAACTTACTAGTTTTACCCTCTTCCAAAGCTTCAGCATCAATAACTTCTTCTGTAAAGTAATCATCTGTTGAAGCTATAACTTTACCCGTATGAATATCAATTAATGCTAGATTAATCTTGTCAATGTATAGTCTATTTCTTAATACATTTGTAAGTTTTTCTACGCTGCAATTATAAACGATATAACCTTCTGGTGTAAAAGAATTAAAAGGTATTTTCATATACCATGTAACTACATTGCTACCATTAATAGTTCTAATTGTATTAGTACCGTCTTTTCTTAATCCAATAAGGAAATTTTTATCATTGAAATCCTCTAAGCTTTCATATGCTTGATTAGTAATTATTTTATTATTTCTTACATTATATATATAAATAGAATCCATTATATAGGAATGATATACCCCTGTATCTAATAAGTTTCTAATATCCTTTACTATTAATAATTTCTTTGTATCATATATGTCTTCTCTAAAGAATTCCAATACACTGTTGTTTAACGCTAATGTAATCATTTTATACTCTGCATTATCCAATACTTCGTCAATATTCTTTTGTACTAGATCCAACGCTTTTCTATTAAGCTCTCTTTGTTCCTGTTCTAATCTTATAGTCATATTCTTAAAAAAGAATATACCCATGGTTAATGTTGGAAGAATTATCAACAACATGAATCTGCTTAATATCTTAAAAAATAATTCTTTTGAATAAACTAATTCAACTATTTTATCCTTAACCATGTCCACCCCCATATCATATAATATAGATTTTATGATATCATTAATTATTAATCATATCAATAAATCTATATTATTAGTACTTAATTATAGAAAGAATGACTTTAAGAATTTAACTCATTTTATTTTTTCCACACTGCATTAACTTCATCAATGATATCCTGTCCACCTTCTGATAACCATCTCTCCTGCATAGCATCAATTGCTTCTAATGATTCTTCTCCTATAACAACTTTCGCGAATACTGGGTTAACTACTGTCTCAAATAAACTGGACATCTTAGCCATTGATGGTGTTGCTCCTTCAAATTCATTTGTTAAGAGATATTTATTAACATTTTCAATAGCTTCTATTATATCATTACTACTATGTCTTCTATCTTCTATTCTATGAATTCTATTTGGGTTTCCTATACCTGCTTTGAACTTAACATCTGATACACCCCAATCGTCAATGAATTCAACTTTTGACTTAGTCTCATCTGTCCATTTCCAATGCTCTCCTTCAATACCGAAATGTGGTATTAGATAATTTTCGTCTTTACCAAACCAGTTAAGAAAATCCATAATCAATTCTGGATTCTCAGCCTCTGCACTAATTACAGCTCCTCCCTTAGCAATAAGTGGAGCACTATATCCTCTTGCACCATTTGGTCCTTCTAGTGCAGGTACCATAACAAAATCTGCTTTTTCATTACTCTTATGAAGTGCACTTTCTACTTTCCATATACTATCTGTATACCATACATGACCTTTAAAGCTTCCTACCTTTTCTTGTATAAGTTTCTTCTCTACCTCAGATAACTTATTGTATACAACAAATTCTTTATCGATTAATCCTTCTTCGTACCACTTTCTAATAGTAGCGACAGCTTGTTTATATTCAGGTGTAACCAATCCTAGAACTAATTTTCCATCTCTTTCATACCAATGTTCTGGATCAATTCCATATGCATTAAATACCATCTTAAATGCACTACCCTTGTTAACAACTCCAGATAATCCATATGTATCATCTTCACCGTTACCATCTGGATCATCATAAGTAAAAGCCTTTAGTATCTTATAGTAATCGTCTAATGTTTCTGGTATTTCATATCCTAGATTATCTAACCAGTCTTTTCTTATTACTAGTCCTTGTGTTATTGGCTGATTGATACTACCTTCACCTGATCCCCATGGTACTACATATAATTCACCATCTATACTGAATCCTTCTATAGCTTTTTCATTTATGAATGGTAATAAGTCTTTCCCATATTTTTGTAGTAAATCACCAACTGGTTGTATTACACCGGCTTCTTTCCATTCTGCTACCTGTTGTGGTGTCTCTGCATACCATATATCCGGATATTTTCCTGAAGCTAGATAAAGTTGAAGTTTGGTTATGTAATCATCACCTTTATACATTTCCAGTCTATATTCATATCCTGATGACTCTTGAATCTTCTGCTTGATAATATCTTCTTTTAGATCTTTTGGCCATCCTGGTTTTACTTGATTAGATAGTATAAAAAATGGATTTTTCTGTTCTGGCAAAGTATCATTTGAACCTGTATCATTTTTCCCTTTAGTCTGTTCAACATTTGTTTGTTTATCTTCATCGTTTTGCTTTTCTTTTTGACACCCTGCTAATAATAACGCCATAATCATTATTGTTGATAAATACATAATTAGTCTTCTCATGACAACCTCCAATATTTATTATATTTTTATAAAATCATATTTTTTATTCATGAAATACATTTCCAATATCAGCCTTTGACAGAACCAACCATGACACCCTTTACAAAATACTTTTGAACAAAAGGATAAACAATTAATATTGGTATAGTCACAACCATAATAGATGCTGCTTTCAACGTTTCTGGAATAGCAACTAAATCATCTGCATCCATTATATCTTGAGGGTCAGATGTTGTAACAATGTCTCTTAGTACTAATTGCAAAGTATATTTATTTCTATCACTTAAATAAATTAATCCATGAAAATATTCATTCCAAATACGAACTGCCACCCATAATGTAATAGTTGCTAATACTGGTTTAGATAAAGGCAGTATAATCTTCAAGAAAATAGTAAAATCGCTGGCACCATCAATTTTAGCAGATTCCTCTAAGGAGTCTGGTATGTTGGAGAAAAAGTTTCTCACAATAATAACATTAAATCCAATAATCATAGTTGGGAGAATTAATGACCACAAGCTGTCCAAAAGTCCCATACCTCTAACTACCAAATATGTTGGAATGATTCCTCCGCTAAACAACATAGTGATAACAATAAATATGTTAAAGAATTTCCTGCCTGGAAGATATTTTCTTGATAACGGATAAGCAAGTAATGAAGTAGTAAAAACAGCTAATGCTGTCCCAACTACTGTAATGAACAGCGTGTTTCTATAGCCAATCCATATTTCTTTAAATTTCAAGACAGCTCTGTATGCTGACACAGAAAATCCTTTTGGTAGAAGAAACAAACCACCTTTAATTGCTAGTTCAGGTTTACTTAATGAAATACATATCTGGTTCCAAAAAGTATAGAACATCAACAAACCGATTATAGTCATAAATACAAAGTTAAATACATCAAATATTTTTTCACCTTTACTTCGTTTAATTTTCATTTTTCAACCTCCTTCTACCAGACACCTGCTTCTCCCATTTTTTTGCTTAATTTGTTTGCTAATCTTACTAGTATGAATCCTACAACTCCTTTGAATAGTCCAGCCGCTGTAGCAAAACTGTAATTACCTTGATTGATTCCTACCCTGTAGACAAAAGTACCAAAAACATCTGCAACATTATATACAATAGGATTGTATAATACTAGAATCTGCTGGAATCCTACGTCCAGTATTCTTCCTATTCTGAGAATTAATAGAACAATGATAGTTCCTTTTATAGCAGGTAGTGTCACATGCCATATACGTTGAAATCTATTGGCTCCATCAACAACCGCTGCTTCGTACAATGTGGGGTTTACCCCTACTATTGCTGCTAAATAGACAACTGTACCCCAACCACTATCTTTGAATATTGATGAACCTACTATGATACCCCTGAACATATTAGTCTTGGTCATAAACATTATAGGTTCAAACCCAAATGACTGCAAAAGGGTGTTTACTGGTCCAGATAAGGCTAATACATTATATACAATTCCTCCAAATATAACCCAGGATAAAAAATGTGGTAGATAAATTAATGTCTGTATTGTCCTTTTGTGACCTATGTACCTTAATTCATTTATCAGTATTGCTAACATGATAGGTATTGGGAATCCAATAACAAGCTTATAAAAGCTGATGATCAATGTATTTTTGAATACGTTAATAAATTCAGGCGAATTCAAAAACAGATGTTTGAAATGCTCCAATCCCACCCATTCACTTGCAAGAAATCCTTTTGCTGGCAAATAATTTTTGAATGCAACCACAATACCAAACATTGGAACATATTTGAATATAAATAGAATTAGTATTCCAGGTAACATCATAAGATAAAGCTGCTTATACTTTACTATATTTTTTATTATCCTATTTTTATCTACCCTTCTTTTTACTGGTTTCCCCTTTCTTATACTTTTTTGGTCTAACTGCATAGCTGATTTCATTAGTATCCTCCCATATACAAGTATTTTGCTAGAATGTTTCTGTAACATTGATTATTATTGCATAATGATTTTTTAATGTATATGAAAGGTTTTTGATATAACAGTATCCTTTTTTGATATATTATATCTTAATTTTAATATAATAGCTGATAACATAGGGGTTTTAACGTAGTAAAACTACTTAAGGGGATATTTTTAACATGAGTATGATATTTTTGATATGTATGATTATTTCAATGGTTAAAGACATAAAACTTGTATAAAAGCTAAGAACAGAAGA
>NZ_BTPU01000011.1:0-39438 GCF_036985595.1 Vallitalea maricola
ATGGAACAGCTTCAGGCTTAACAGCACCTAATCCAACAGCTCAATCGGAGGTAATGGTGGATGCTTGGAACAAAGCGAATATTAATCCAGAGGATATACAGTACATTGAAGCACATGGAACAGCTACAGGATTAGGTGATCCCATTGAGATACAAGGCATCAATAAAGCTTTTAGTAGATTTACGGATAAAAAACAGTTTTGTGCTATTGGGTCATCAAAAAGTAATTTAGGACATATGTATGAATGCTCAGGATTAGCTGCATTATTAAAAGTGGTAGCATCCATGAGACATAATACAATTCCTCCTACAATTAATTTTATGTCACCTAACACGAACATTGATTTTATTAACTCACCTGTCTATGTAAATACGGAAGCAAGAAGTTACATAGATAATGGGAAAAAATACATTGCAGGAGTTAGTGCTTTTGGTTTAAGCGGAACCAATTGCCATGTTGTACTGGAAGCCTATAACAACTGTGAAGAAGAGAATAGTAAGACTGTTGACAAACCAACACTCATAAGTATAGCTGCAAAATCAGAGTATAGTCTTAAGGCTAAGATTAGGCAGTATTTGAATTATATAAGAGAAAACTATGAAGAAGTTGATTATTATAATTTTTGTTATAATGTCAATCTATATAATGATATCTATGATAGGAGAATAGCCTTTGTCGTAACCAGCAAGGAAGACTTGCTAAGGAAATTAAAACATATTGATAACAATGGATTAAGTGAATACCCAGATCAAAAGATATATTACCACATGATAGTAAGAGATAATAGTGATTATAAGAGCCGAAAAGCTATGTTAAAACAGATGGATGAATTAACAGGTAAGCTTAATGGATTATTAGAGGCTGAGACATTGGAAAGGAAAGTCTTGGAAGAAGTATGTGAGTATTTCGTTTTGGGAGCTACTCCACAATGGGAAAAAATGTATGGAGAATATAAAGGTATGCATATTCATTTGCCAGTATACCCATTCCAACGAACAAGCCTATGGTTGCCTAAGAAAGTCTACAAGAATAAGAAAAAATTATACTATACCAAAGATTTCCAAATGGAACATATTATGAATGTAAACAATGCTCCAGAAAATACATTGATTATTGGCTGGGACGAAAGTCAGATAGAAGACCTAAAGCAAGGGGTATTGAAGAAAAAAAGCAATGGAGACACTGTTTTATTAAAAAATGTCCATGCACTAGAGCAACAAAAGGAAGAAATTGTGGAGAAGATGAAGAAAGATTCTCACATAATATATTCATTATATGAGTGTAATACAGAAGATATGGACAATCTTATGATAATGCAGGAGAATAATCTTCATACATTATTATGGTTGGCTAAGCTAATTAATAATAATGAAAATCAGGAAAATGTAAGATTAGTGGTTCTATCAAAAAATGGTATTAGTATTACTGGTGATGAAGAAGTAATCAATCCTCAAAATACTACAGCATTAGGATTAGGTAAATGTATAAGTAAAGAATTGAAGAAAATCAAGTTTTGCTTTATTGATTATGATTATGAGACAACACTTGATTATATCATTCAGGAAATAAATTCCAAGAATAAAGAAGAGGTTGTAGTCTATCGAAACAATATAAGGTATGTTGAAAGGTTAAAAGAAATTATACCAGCAGGTCAAGACAGTAGTGAATTATTAATTAATTCAGGTGTTTATATTGTTACTGGAGGATTAGGTGGAATCGGTTATGAGACAGCCAAGAAAATCTGTGAAACAACAAAAGACACTACACTCATAGTTATAGGTCGAAGTGAGCTTGTTACTAGTGGGGATATTGATCCAGGTCAGGAAAAAATGCTAGAGAAGTATAATAGATATACTACATTGGCTCACTTGTCTAAAAACATAGAATATTACAAAGCTGACGTATCTAAATATAATAGAATGGAAGAAATATTAACTACAGTCAGAAATAAATACGGAAAAATAAACGGTGTCATTCATGCAGCTGGAATTGGTGGGGGAAGATTAATTGAAAGTACCACCGTAGAAGATATTGATGCAATGCTTAAGCCAAAAGTATATGGTACCTGGAATCTGGATCAATTAACTAAAGAAGATAACCTGGATTTTTTTGTTCTATATTCTTCTATTGCCACTGTTTTCAGTAGTATTGAATTATCCGCTTATACTGCTGCAAACACCTATCTTGATTATTTCTGTCAATATAGGAAGGCTAACAGATGTGGTAAGACATATACCATAAATTGGGCAACATGGTCTGAAATAGGTATGTCAGTAGAGCATAATTTTACTGTTGATACATTATTCAAGACAATCAAAACCAAAGACGGAATAAAAGGTTTTCTAGATGTTTTAGGATCAGATTATACGAATATAATTATCGGAGAGTTGAATTTTGATAGTCCAATTGCTTTGATGATGAACAATTATCCTATTAAGTATTCTGAGTATATTATGGATCAATTGGCCGCATTGAAGGATAAGAATAAGAAAAAAAATGTTACGGATAGGCCAAAGATGATATCAGGTACTGGTGATTCACAGTATAGTGATATCGAAGTTAAGATTGCTCATGCATGTCAAGAAGTATTGGGATATGAAGAAATTGATATCAATGACAACTTTTTTGAAATGGGTGCGGATTCTATTCTAATGGGACATATTTTCAATATCATAAATGAGTATTATCCAGAAAGGTTACAATTAACAGATTTATTTGCTTATCCTAGTGTAAGACAATTATCAGAATATTTAGATTCCAAACAGGATGTAACGTCTAGAAGAGATAAGGAATCAAAAGAAAGGGTTAATAATGTACCAAAACACTACGGTGAAAAGGACGTTGCTATCATTGGTATAGGAATTGATCTACCTTGTGCGAAAAATATAGATGAATATTGGGAAATGATTATTAATGGAGTAAGTGTAGTCAGGGAAATACCAGAAGAAAGAGCTAAGGATCTTAGAAAACATTTTCGTTATTTGGGTATGGAGAAAGATGATATTAAATTTAACAAATGTGCTTACTTAGATGAAATAAATAAGTTTGATTATGAACTCTTTAATATGTCACCAAGAGAAGCCAAATTAATTGATCCTATCAATAGACTCTTCTTACAGTGTTGTAACAGTGCTATAGAAGATGCAGGATATGGAGGATTGAAAATAAGAGGAAGCAACACAGGTGTTTTTCTAGGTTATACAGCCAATCTAGGTAATTTGTATAGTCGTATTTTGTATGAATTGGATGCAGAATTATTCGGAGAGTCATTACCAGTGAATCAGGTAAGTATGGCAGCAAGCCGAATTGCTTATGTAAATGATTTGAAAGGACCAACTATGGTTATTGATACAGCTTGTTCATCTTCGTTAGTAGCCATGCATACAGCATGTCAACAAATACGGAGCGGAGAATGCGATATGGCATTGGTTGGAGGAGCATCCATAACCATGTCTCCTTTAGCTGGTGGATTTACAGTTGGATTTGAATCCAGTGAAGAGAAAACAAGATCTTTTTCAGAAGGTGCTATGGGGACTGCTGTTGGAGAAGGAGTTGGAGCTATCTTATTAAAACCTCTATCAAAAGCTTTGGAGGATAAGGATAGTGTATATGGCGTTATTAAAGGAAGTTCTTCCAATCAAGATGGAAGTTCATTCGGTATAGCTGCTCCTAATTACCTTGCTCAATCAGAGGTTATACAAAAGGCTTGGCTTCAATCGGGAATAGAACCGGAAACAATAAGTTATATTGAAGCCCATGGTACGGGTACAGCGTTAGGTGACCCAATTGAAGTTAAAGGTATTACCCATGCTTTCCAAGCTTTCACAGACAAGAAACAGTTCTGTGCATTAGGAACAATTAAACCCAATATAGGACATCTCAATGAAGCATCTGGTATCAGCGGTATCATTAAAGTACTGTTAATGATGAAGTATAGGGAGTTGCCTCCTACAGTATTTTTCCAAGAGCCTAATCAGAACATTGATTTTATTAATTCACCTGTATATATGAGTGCTTTGAAAAGAGAGTGGAAGAGAGAAGATACGCCTAGACGAGCTGGAATTACTGGGTTAGGAATGAGTGGAACCAATTGTCATATTGTTCTTGAGGAACCACCAAAGATTGAATATGAAGAAATGATAGAAGATACTCCTACTCTATTTGTAATTTCGGCGAAATATCAAGAGGGATTGAAAATACTAGCACAGAATCTAATACAATGGCTTTGCAGTAATGAAGAAAAGAATCTTTATGATGTACTATATACCCTTGCTACAGGAAGAGGTCACTATAATTATAGAGTAGGATTTAGGGTTAACAGCATTAGTGAACTTATTTCTTCATTAGAAGCTTACCTTAATGGTGATGATAACCATTATAGAATTCATCAAGGTAAATATGCAATTGTTTCTGAAAACAAAAAGGTACGACAAGATTTTGAATTGACAGTGGAAGAACATAAGGCATTGAATCATAAGGCTGAAAAACTATTAGAAGATGTTACACATAATAGAGATAAACAGAGTATGGAAGAATTGTTGGAAGCGTATACAAAAGGTGCTGATATTGATTGGCTTCAACTTTACAATAAGGAAGGATACCACCTCCATCTTCCAACTTATCCTTATAAGAAAGAGTATTGTTGGTTCCCACCTCCTTCTGATCCTGATGAGATAGAGAGTGTTAATTTTGATAGTTTCTATTACACCATGAAGTGGATAAGAGAAGATTATAGGGAAAGTAATCTTGATGGCAGCCAAACAGGAAAAACCTATTTACTTTTCCATAGCAGTTATTCGGCTATGCATAATATGAAAGAGCTTCTAACTGAACGAGGAATCAATGTGATTCAGGTATTCCTTGGTCAAACCTATGAGAAGGTTGATGATTCAATCTATAGAATTAATAATTCTATAGAATCCTGTGTACAATTATTCGAAGCAATTAACTCTTATGATATTGATAAAATAATTCACCTTGCTTCCATAAGTGAAGAGAACAATAAGAGAGAAAATGCTAGCATAATGGATAATACAGAATATGAGCAGATTGAAGAGAGTTTAGATAATGGTTTTTATCATATTATTAATCTAATTAAAGCCATGATAAATACACATTATAGCAAGAATCTTGAATTAATCATTCTGTCACAATGTGCTTATAGTATATCTAAGAAGGAAAAGGTATTATATCCTGAAAATGCTGTAGTACTAAGTATTGGTAAGGTTATTGAACAAGAATATCCTAATATTGAGTGTAGAGCAATAGACATACAAGATGCCCAGGATATGCCATTGGCAGTAGATGAAATTCTTACTAAGGATAGAAAACTTTATCTAGTTGGATTTAGAGAAGGTATAAGATATGTGGAATGCTTTACAGAAGAAACAGTCATGCCACAGGGTGATATCATTAGAGAAGATGGTAACTATATAGTCACAGGTGGATTGGGAGATATAGGTATTGAAACCGCAAAATATCTGTCGGTAAAAGGATGTAGTAGTGTTACCTTACTAGGACGGAGTGGCTTTCTTCCTAGAGAAGAATGGAATTCTCCTGACCTAAGCGATGAGCATAAAAAGAAAGCTGATATCCTAAGAGAAATTGAAGAAAATGGTGTTAGAGTACTCATTTATGCTGTAGATATTTCGGATTATGAAGGCATGAAACAGGTCTATCAACAGATAAAGGAAGAAGTAGGTGGGGTTCATGGTATTTTCCACTCAGCTGGAATTGCTGGTGCTGGTTATATACTAAGAAAGGAAAAAGAGGAATTTGCACAGGTATTAGCTCCTAAGGTGAGAGGAACTTGGATAATTGATCAATTAACTAAGGATGAGAAATTAGATTTTATCATGCTTTATTCTTCGGCAGTTACTTTTTCAGGAGAAGCAGGTCAAAGTGATTATGTAGGTGCTAACTCTTATTTAGATGCCTTTGTTGATTATCGAAATGCCAGAGGTGACAGAACTTATGTTATTAATTGGGTTTCATGGAAGGAAACGGGTATGTCCGTGAGATATGGTATTAATGTGGATACCATTACAAAAGCCATCACTACTTCCCAAGCCATCTATTATCTTGACAGACTGTTACAGAGTCCGGTGAGAAAAGTAATTATTGGACAGTATAATATCAATGAGAATTTATTAGTTATAAGTGATTATAGCCGAAATAGGATTTCAGAGGATATTCAAGAGAAGATGGATCATCTAAAGAAAATCTATATGAATAGTCATAAAGGTGATCGTATACTGACTGAAGATGGATTTGAAGTAGCCCAAGTAAAAAAAGGAAAATTGTTAATTCTTCCACATAGCGAAAAAACTAGCCATCTAGATATGATAGATGAATTAAACATTGATAATAAAGTGATTTCTAACGACATAGAAGATATACAGGATAACTTGTGTAAGATATATTCAAAAATATTAGGATACGATGATATTGATATTTATGATAACTTCTTTGAAATGGGTGGAGATTCTATTCTATTAACTAGGATGCATGGGTATATTGATAACCTATATTCAGATATTGTCAATGTGGCAAATCTCTTTGAATATACATCGATATATACTTTGTCAGAGTTCATTCATGATGAATTAATGAAGAAGACAGTTGGGAATGAAGAAAAAGAGGAAACAGGTATCCTAAGTAAATATTTAGATTCCGAGTGGACAGGTGAATTAAGCTACGCTCAAAAGAGAATGTATGTGGTTTATAAGAGAAGTAAAAATAAAAAGATATACAATAATCCATTCGCATTCAAGTTGCAGAAAATGGAATCCAAAGAAAATGCATACCATTGTATTAAGACTCTCATGGATCGACATGATGTCCTTAGAACAAGTTTCTATTTTGATGGTAAATCCATATGTCAAAGGGTTGAAGAAGATATTGAACCGGATATATCTTATTATTATCAAGAGGATATAAATGATATTGACTATAATGAATTACTAACAGAATTTAATTTAGGTAAAGCTCCACTCTTTAAGGTGTCGGTCATTGAACTGGGGAATGGTGGTTGTGTGCTGTTTTTTGATATGCATCATATTATTATTGATGGTTACTCATCTAGTATTATCAATAGAGAGCTGAACGATATCATAACTGAATCACCATTAGCTGAAGCTACATATCAATATAAACACTATATTGAATATGAGAAAGATTTTGTACAATCAACAGAATATAAGAAGATGGAAGGATATTGGGATGAACGTTTGAAGGGTTATGTACGAGAAAACTATCTTCAAGATTTTGAGTCCCAGGATAAACAAGACCAATCTGGAAGTTTTAATCTGACCTTGGATCAAGAACTGATAAATAGCCTTGAAAAAGTAGCTAAAACGAATAATGCTTCGTTATTTGCCATGTTCCTAATGGGTATTAATCTAGTAATACATATGTTTGATTCTAGTGAAGACGTAATTGTAGGTGTTCCATGTATAGGACGAGTACATGAGGATGTCATGAATATCGTGGGAATGTTTACTAATACTCTTCCAATGAGAAATTATCCAGTGGCAGACAAGCTGTTAAGTGATTTTATTCTTGAGATGAAAAAGAATATTAATAATGATTTAGCCAATCAATGCTATCCATATGATAGGATGGTGGAAAAATACAGAAAAACCCATAAGGATGGTAGTTCCAACCTATTTAATATCATGTTCGATTATGAGAGTCCTAATATGGATATTGTAGAAGGAGAAAGAAAAGGTTCTGGAGATATAATCCTTCCAGTCAGCTTTGCTAAATACGATATTGATATACAAATCACCAATAAGAATTCTTCCTTAGTCATGAAAGTTGATTATTCCAATGAATTTAGTGAAGAAAAGGTTCATGATTTTATTAATAAGTACCTAGCCCTATTAGGTCGTATTACCAAAATAAAAGAAGAAGAGAAAATAGGTGATATTGTAACTGATGTATTAGAAGGTAAAAATATTATCACCGCTTAGTGAGGAGAATGAATATGAATAGAGATGAAATTAAAGAAAAACTATTAGAGTATGTTAGAGAGAAGCTTCAGTCAGAAGAGATTACAGAAACAACTCAGCTGGAGTCCATTGAAGAATTTAGTTCCATTTTTGTTGTTGAGCTTATATTATTCATAGAAGAAAATTTTGAACTAGAGGTATCTTACGAAGACTATAGTATGGAAAATTATTCAGACGTAACAAGTATTATAGATTTAGTTATAAGAAATAAAGAAAAAAGTTAAATAATTGTATCCCAAGCTGTGTTTTTTAATAACATTGGATAGATATTCAACTAAAGAACACAGCTTACTAACAACGATAGGTAAGAGGGGTGTATATGAAAAAAAGAGTAAGTCGTAATATAGCGAGAATATACGGTAAAAGCTATAAAAGAATGCTGGTAATGGTTTTTATAGGAGCATTTATTGCAGCTTTGTCACAGCTTTTTTATACCTATGAGATAGGTGTTGTTATTGATGTATCAAGTCATGAAGAAATTATTAGAAATACTATTTTCATTGGTGCAGCAGTTATCATTAGAGTTCTAACAACCTTCATAAAAAAAAGGATATCTTTTAGAGTAAAGAACAGATTTTTGTACCGATTAAGGAAAATGGTAGCTGAGAAAATATGCTACTCTGATTATAAAGAACTTGAAGCAACGGATGATAAGAAAATATTATCTATCATGTCTACAGATGTTGAAGGATTTAAAAAATGGTTTGATACCCTATTTCTGTTAGGAGAATTGCCTATAAAACTGGGATTATGTATTTTATATATATTCTATATGTTTTATACAAGTTGGACCCTGATTGACTTAGTAGCAATTATAGGTTTATTGCTTATTACTCTATTATTGAATAATATTTGGGCAAAAAGAATATATCCTCTTACCATGAAGGAAAGAGATAACAAGGGACAAGTAATCAACTATTTCATCAATTCTTTGAATTTCAGAATGATGATTAAGGCATATAATATGGAAAAAAAATTTATGGATGATAATAAAATCAAGCTGAGTAACTTAAAAAAATCAGAGCGCAAAACTTACTTGTTTAATAGAATGATGAATTATTATGCTGCTATGAATGGTTATTTTGGATTTTTATTAGTGTTGGGGATTGGAGCTAAAAATATCATTAATGGTACATTGCAATTGGGACAATTGGTATCTATGCTTTTTTTAATGGATATAGTTGGACAAGGAATAACTATTCTTCAATCAATACCTGCTAATTATCAAAATGTTAGAGCATCCATAGATCGAGTAAACAGTATATTAGACTTAAAAGATAATAAAGAGGAGCAAGAAGAGTTAAAAGAGAATATTAATAACAATAATCCTAGCAATATTGCATATGAAATAAAAAATCTATCTTTTTGCTATACTGATAGTTATATATTAAAAAATATTAGTTTTAAGATAAATAAAGGTGAAAAGATAGCTATTGTTGGAAAAAGCGGTTGCGGTAAATCCACTTTATTAAAGCTGTTATGTAATCTCTATAAACCACAGGAAGGTTCTATAGAATTCATGGGACAGCCTATTAATAATATGAGTAAGAAGAGATATTATGAGAATATAGCTGTAGTCACTCAAGAGAGTTTTATACTAGATGATACTATTGGCAATAATGTCCGTATAGTTGATGAAAATAAAAAGACAACTGATGTGAAGAGGGCTGTAACTAAGGCACAGTTAAATGAATATATAGCTACTTTAGAAAATGGACTAGATACGGTTATTGGTACTGGAAGCCATATGTTATCAAATGGTCAAGACCAAAGGGTTAATATTGCAAGGGCATTTTTGAAAGATAGCGAGGTTTATATTTGCGATGAGCCCACATCAGCTTTGGACGAAGATAATACTAATAGGATTATGGATATATTTTTGGATGATTTAAAAGACAAGACCTTTATTGTAATATGTCATAGTGGAATTGATTTTGAGCGATTTGACCGGGTTTTATTTATAAAAGATGCTGGAATAGCTGGATATGCGCCACATATGGAACTTATGGAAAAGAATGAAGAGTATGGAATGATGTTTGCAGAAATGTAACATATAGTTCTAAACATGAATAATAAGAGAGGTATATGTTTATGAAAGCTATTAAAAAAATGATAAGAATTATTAAACAACATCCAATATTATGGATTGTTGGTATATTGGGTTATCCAGTGACGACTTTGGTTGCTCGCTTAATTTATGCCTATGGATTTGAATTATATGTGGAAAAACTTCAAGATAGAAGTATTACTATAAAACATATTGCTTTACTCCTAGGGTTTGTCTTTGTAGGTTTATTAATAGCCAATCTACTTGAATACATAACAGCGTTTTTAATAAAACAATTTCGCCTATCTGCACGAACCAGCATACAACAAGAAATCTATAATAAACTACAGAATGGACCTATATCAAAAACATCCATCTATGATAATGGAGAAGCGTTGACAAGATATAACACAGACTCAGATTTAGCAGCAGCTATGGTGACAGATGATGTTGTACTATCCATTTACCCTATTATCGTTGGTTTAGGATATATTGCATCCATAATTTTAGTTAATATATATATTGGGATAATGGTCTTAATAATAGGTATTTTAATTATTTTCTTCAACAAGTATTTTGTCAAGTACCATAAAAAACTGAACCGAATGCACTTAGACGGTGAGGCCGATTTCATGAATTTATATCAGAATACAGTGCGAGGTAAAATGAGTATCCGCCTAATCAATGCTGAGAAAAAAATAAATTCCAAGTTAAAAGATAAAGCAGAGCATTTAAAATCAGTTGAGGATAAGATGGGGAGAATGGAATCTTATAAAATAATTACATTAGATTTATTTTCTTATATATGTTCAACTCTTATGATACCTGTGGCATGCCTGTTCAGTGCATGGGGCTATATATCTATTCCAGAAGTAATTTTGATTACTCAGTTATGTAAGGATATTGTAATTCATATATCAGGATTTGGTTGGGCTGTTTCCAACTTCAAATCCCATGAAATATCATTAGACCGTGTCTTAGACATTATGGATATTGAAGACGAGAATAATGGAATTGAGCTTCCTTCCCATAATGAAAATGAGCCTTTGTTAAAGTATGAAAATGTGAGATTACTCTATGGGGAAAAATGTGTATTAGATAACATCTCTCTAGAATTCTCTAAAGGTGAAATAGTTATGTTCTCAGGACAAAGTGGCTGTGGTAAGTCAAGCCTCATCAAAGCATTGCTTGGATTTGTAGACTATAATGGCAGGATATTATATAAAGGTGTTAATATAAAAGATTTTTCCATTCAAGAATTGAGAAAAGAAGTTGCATATGTACCAGAAAGGGCTGATATGTTTGAAGGTACAGTACTTGATAATATACTATATGGAGATTTTGATGCAAAAAGGGAGCAAATAGTAGATGCCTTATCTAAGGCTGCTATCCATAAAGAGCTGGATATCGATTATGAAGTTGGGACAGAAGGGATGAATCTATCAGGTGGGCAGAAGCAGAGAGTTGCCATAGCCAGAAGTCTATTAAAAGAAGCATCTGTCATTATTTTGGATGAACCTACTGCTGCCTTGGACAGTGTATCAGAAAAGATTATCTTGGAGACATTAAAAGAGCTCAAAAATCAAGGAAAATGTGTTATCGCCATTACACATAGAGAGTCTACATTGGCTATTGCTGATCGAATTATAAACATATAAGCCTAAAAGCTGTAGAGAGAAAGAGAGGTTTTTACATGAATAACAATCGTAGTATATTATACAATGAATACTTTTGCTTGGATGAAAAGGATTGCAGCTATATTGAGGAGTTAGATAACAAAATATGTGAATTCTTAAAGTTATTCAAGGCAAAGAATATTATAATACCCTCTTTTATAAGAAGAGATATATTAGAGAAAAGCGGATATTTTGGTAAAAATAGACATCAATTAACCGCAGTTGCAGTTGCTCATCCAGAGCACTATGAACAAATTGAAGCAGAGAGAGAAATCACAGATGAAACGTCACAACTAAGCGGGCTGTATTTGACCCCTGCTGCCTGTCTTCATGTTTACCCCATGTTTGAAAACCAAGTCATATCAGAATCAATGTGCCTTACAGGAAAAGGAAAAGTGTATCGATATGAAGGTGGGAAGCATGATGGGTTACAGCATTTTTGGGAATTCAATGTAAGAGAGTGCATTTTTATTGGATCAGAGTCATATGTCAGGGAATCCCTAGAACAATTTGAAAAGTGGTTGTATCAGTATGTATTGACTATAGATGAAGATGCAGTTGTACAACCAGCCTTTGATCATTTTTTTGGCTCATCTAACAAGTTGAAAGCATGGAAAAAATTTCAATTAATGAATCAAATGAAACGAGAATTGATTGTTCATATTGATGAAAGAGAAATTGCTCTTGCTTCATTTAATTATCATGGTACGAAGTTCAGCAAGGCATATAATTTTGATAATAGTAATGAAATTGTAACAGGTTGTGTAGGTGTTGGACATGAAAGATGGTTAAGATTAATTAAGTGGATAAATGAAAAGTAATTTCTGGTAGAGGTCTAATTGAAAGGAGAAAGGACATGGAAATCAAACTACCTTTAGCAATACCACCGTTAACAGGTCGTATGCATATAGCTTTTCCATTAGCGATAATGTTAACCAAGGAACACAATAAAGTATGGTTCTATAATCACTATATTCAAATGATGTGTTCAAATGATTATGATGAATACGGGGTTCTGGATTATTCGTTTTATGTGGGAAGTATCTGCAATGGCTGGTGGAATAACCCATTATTGGAAGTACAATTTTTCAAGACAGATCTGATTTTCAAGTCGAAAAAAGATATTCTAGATTTTTCTATTAATATGCTGAAGGATAATTATTATATACTGACTCAAGACCTGGATTATTTCAGAAAGAAGTTTCTCAAGAAGTCCCGTACATCATATCATTATATTTTCGGGTGTAATACCAAAGAGAAAGTATTCTATACAGTGGGACATCAAAAGGGATATTACGGAAACAACCAAGTATCTTTTAAGGATTTTATAGATGATATGAAAACCTATACCAACCAAGAACTTGTTCTCTTAAAAGTGAAAGAATCCCCACTGGAAATAGATTTACCTTTTATTAGAAAACAAATCCATGATTATGTTTACTCCCGTAATTCATCTGAGGATTTAAAGGTTTATCAGACACTCAACACGACATTCAGTTATGGACTCAAAACCTACGATAATATATTTAACTATTTTATTAAATTACTTGATGGTAAAGTTAAAAATGATATTAGGATACCTTATATTCTATGGGAGCATAAGAATTGCATGTATTTAAGGTTAAGGTATATTAACTCCAATGTATTCAAGATAAATGAAGATGTACTGAAATACTCCAAAGAACTAGTAAGTAAAGCTTCTATGATCAAGAATTATACGCTTAGATCCATAATAGAAGATAATCCCAAATATATAGAAAAACCATTGAGAAAGCTTGAGGAATTGAAGAGAGAAGAACTCAAGATAATGATGGAATTATTAGATATAATACCAGAGAGGAAGGATACAAATGATGAATATTGTGATTGAGGAGAATCCAGCATATGATTGTTTGGATATGTTGATAGCTGCAATATCTAAATATATAAAGTGTGAATATAGGTTAATGTTTATAGATGCATGGCGCTTTCTATATAATAGTAATCAAGAATGGGAAAGTCTTGGAGATAAAATTGCATTATACTCTCTGAAATGGGCATATTTACACAAGTATCATGGATTAGATACAAATATTGTCATTAAAAATACATTATCTGAAAAGATAGATTTCATACGGGATCAAATTAAACAAGATAAACCTGTTGTTATAAAAATGGATATATATTACTGCCACTGGATTATTAGAAGCTACCAAGTAAGACATTCAGATCATTTTTGTATTGTAACTGACATGGATGATGAGAATATTTATTGTATCGACTCATATGTTATAAATAAAAAAGTAGCTTTGCCTTATAAAGATTTTGCAGAAGGAAATTCACTATTTCTAACATTTGAGCAAACGCAACAAGTCAAGAAAGTAGATTGGAAATCTTTAATAAAAAAAGAATTGAACTGTATAAATAAATATAATATGATTGATTGTATTATAGAATTTTCTAGAGATGTTAAAAAGAATTTTGATGTTAAAAAAGAGATTGAACCATATAAAGATATGATATCTGTTTCACCAATAATCTCAAAACTTGGAGAAGTATACCGTAATAGACGGCGATTCGCCCTTTCACTAATGTGTTTGATGGAACAATATGAAATTAATGATCTAAAATTTATAATAGATAGGTTAATATATGTTTCTAATGTATGGAGTATGGTCTATGGAATGCTTATTAAGGCTAACTATATTGATAATTCATCAGATTACGTTGATAAAGTTGCCAAGAAGATAGAGGAAGTAGCTAGTTTTGAAAAAGAAATTATTGATGAGTTATATAAGATTTTAGATGATGAGCCTATAAAACCATTTGTTCCATATACCCATTATAAGAAATATGAATTCAGTAAGTATCAATATTTAGATATTACCTCATATTTTAATAATAATGCTCTTGGATATATTGAGAATCAAACGTATTATCCTAATGTAATAGGAGACGATAGATTTTTAGTGGTGAATGAGAATCTAGAAATAGATATATTAGAAATAGAAAATATGAAATTTAGATTGCCTGAGTATGTAAATGAAACATGTGACAATATTGAATGTTATTCACAAGTGCTAAATATAGATCAAATAGATGAAACCAGCTATGATAGTATTTTTATACTAGGGTGTTGTGATATTGGTAGTCATTCAAATGATATTATAATTAATTACAATGATGGTACTAAGGAGAAGAAGGTATTATACTTGACTTCTTGGCTAAGTGAATCACCTAGATTTAATGATTTGGTAGCTTGGGTAGGAGAGGGTGCTGTAATTAAAGATAATAAAATAAAATGTTATGATTTTGATGTTCACATATATGCTAATACTATAGCAGTTGATTCCAGTAAAATCATTAAAAGCATTGAGTTACCTTATTGTCCCAATATGCATATTTTTTCTATCACATTGGCAAAAAAGAACGAGTGATATGGCAATAACAATAATTATTACAAGGAGATTGGTAAGTAGAGGGACTGTCGTATAATATATCCATCATGGAATATGTATTATTCCACAGTCCCTTAAGTTTATAGTATCAGGCTTTTTCTAAACGTTCTATTTCTGTAATAAATCTAGGTATGATACTCTGTTCTCTATCACAAACATCTTCTAATAAAGGTATGATTTTTTCTATTATTTCAACGCGTTTTGTCATATTGTATTTAAGGAATAAGTTACGTATTGAAAAGCAAATCTGCTGAATAGTGATATATTCATCTTTAATTGCTTCTAAATCACATACAGTTGATGTATATTTATTCATGAGATATTCTATTCTTATTACCATACATTTTTTATGTTCCCATAATAAATGGAAAGGTCTAATATCATTTACTCCCACATTATTGTGCAATAATTTGAGATATTTTATTAGTTGCTCATATATATCAATTCCATATGCAAAGTCTGTAGTAGGGTTTCTTAGTATAGTATACTTACTGCTAGAGTTTTCACCATTAAGGTAATCAAGTAATGAATTTCTTATGCAATTCAAATCTAAATCATATGTAAAATCATCTTTTATATGTAAAAGTTTTATATCATGATTATGTGAAGCTAGGTCACTTGAAGCTTGTTCAAATTCATCATAACTTATTTTGGTACTGTTGAAAATACCCTTACTATCAAAACCTAATATATTATATTCCTTTTTATCATTATCAAAACCATAAATCATATTTTCATGGAAAAAGTGTTCTTTTTGGTATGTAGGTCTGTTTGGAACATAGTATTCATCAAGATGACAAACTATATAGTTATCTCGCATTAATGAATTAATAATCGATCGGTTTATGTTTATATTACAATCGATTAATGTGTAATTATCTATTGAATGAGTATTAAGCCACGGTATACCAGGATATATAGAACCAATCCAAGGGATTTCTGTTGCAGTACATAATGTGAAAAAGTCAAAGAAATTATTTTTTAGGGTAGTACGACATATCAATTGAATATAGTTACAAGAAAACCAAGGCATACACTTATCGTAATTAAAAATTATTGATAATGGGAATGCATGGACTACATAGCCAATAATTGGAGTACTACTAATCGGTAGTTTTTTGCTATTCATTTTTATTTTAATCCTCCTTGATTAAATTAATTTAGAAATAGCTTGTATTAATATATGAGTGTTTATATTTTGATTAATACAAGTAACTTAGAATGTTTATAATATTTATAATATTATTTGATTGTATCAGCAATATGTGATTGTGTCAATAATATTTGCCTATAATTAATACATCTATGAGTGTTTGGTGGAAATAATGTTTATTAATGGTACTTATTATTTGCAACATTCATATATATTTCTATGATATATGCTAAAAAAACAACATATCTAAATTATTAATAATAATAAATTAGTTAAGAATTGCATTACTATTAGTTTTTTGTGGAATATGGTATACTATTGGTAAATTAGGATTTGTATTATATGATAACAATTTACAACTATTTAAATAAACATAGCCTTTAAGAAAGAGATTGATATAATGAAGAAAAGAAATAAATTAATTATTAAGCCTACAATAATGAACCCATACTATGATAAACCTAATTGGTTTGAATCAGAAGTGGATATTGATCAATTTGTATTTATAGATAGACATTCACTACCAAATGATGTAAAACAGTTTATTATCTTACTTTTTGGATATAATGACATAGAATTCGGTAATTGTTTTGAAGCCTCAGTTAACAATTTCTTAGAATTACAGAAAGATGAATTAGCAATGTCGGGAGGTCCCACTTTTATTTATAATGAAGTACAGATTCTACCAAGTTGTTGTTGTGGCCTTGAAGATTTAGAAGATGTAGCAACCTGTATAAAACATAAAAAGAGTCCTTGGCTTGGACATGATCCAAATCCATGTATAGAGTATTCAAAAAGAAATAAGATTAAAATTTGGTCAGATGATTATAAGGAAAATAAAGATGCTTTTTATATTAGTTGTACATATACAGAATTGCTTGTAGCTTTGCATGAGATGAAAAGGGATTTAATCTCGTTTATAGAAGGTCCATGCTTTGATTACCTTGCAAGATTTAATTTGAAATATGCTAATAATATGATAAATCATTTAAAGAAATTACTTATTGATGTTTAAATTAACAGAATATGAGGTGGAATTATATTGAATAAAATAATAATATATCATGGTGATATAACAAAGGTTGAATGCCAAGCTATTGTTAATGCAGCTAATACTAGTCTTATGGGTGGTGGTGGAGTAGATGGTGCTATCCATAGAGCTGGAGGTACTAAGATTTTAGATGCGTGTAAAAAAATTCGAGCAAGTCAAGGAGGATGCAAAGTTGGACATGCTGTGATAACTACAGCAGGTAATCTTTTAGCTGATAAGATTATTCATACCGTTGGACCCGTATGGAACAATAAAGGTGTTGAAGAAGAATTATTAAGAAGTTGTTATAAAAGTGTCTTTGATTTAGCTGTACAGAATAATATTTGTGAATTAGCTATACCAAATATCAGCACAGGTATATATAGATTTCCAAAGAAGTTAGCTGCTGAAATAGCTATTGAAGCCACAAAAGACTTTCTAAAGAGAAATGAGAATTTTAAGCAAGTGATTTTTGTTTGTTTTGATATAGAGAATTATCTAATATATAAAGAATTATTAGGTATGACAGAATGAGCAATAGCATCTGAAGATGATAATTTTTTTAAAGATGATGGAAGAGATATTTATGACTTTCAAAACAAGTTTTTAGTAAAGTGCAAGATATGTGGTAACTGTGCTACTATTATAGCTATACCAAAATATGAAGGCTCTTATTTTGTGTGTAAAGAAAGAAGGTTTTTATGTACTAGTTGTGGGAAGATTGAAATAAAAAGCGTTATGAATGGCATTGGTTCAGAATATCCTTTGTGGTTAGAAACTAATTGCTGTGGTCATAAGCTATGGGCATATAACTTAGAGCATCTTAATTATATAGAAAGTTTTGTAAGGGCTAATATAAGAGAAAATTATTATGATGAGAGAATAGGTTGGAAAAATCAAAGTCTAGCAAGTAGATTACCTAAATGGATGAAAAAATCAAGTAATAGGTAATTAGCAAGATAGGAAGTTATTGGGATTCCAAAGTGGAGATAGATATTGTTGCTATAGATAATGATAATAAGAAACTTATTGTCGGTGAATGTAAGTATTTGAATAAACCAATGAAGGATAGTGTATTTTATAATTTGATTGAAAAAGCTGATAGCATAAAAGGTTATGATGATTATGATAAGGTATATGTATTGTTTTCTCTAAATGGTTTTGAGGATAGGATTATTAATCTAAATAAAGGGCGTAATGATTTGATTTTATTTGATAGTAACAAATAGTATTAATGATTTAGCTATAGGGTCAAATTTTATTAGTTAAGAATATAGAAATATAAATAATTTCGGCTAATATATAAAATAAACATTATATTAACTATTACATTTTTATCACATATTTCTAACCACTCTAATAATATTATTAATATATAAATAATTATTTAGAGAGGTTATTTGTTTATGAAGAAAACAAGTAAAATCAGACATTTGTTTCCTGGGGGGAATACCACACAAGGATTTTTTTCATACTATGACAATATTTTAAGACAAGATGAAGCAACTAGAATTATTTGTCTAAAAGGAGGACCAGGAGTAGGTAAATCCACCTATATGAAGAGAATAGGCAAAGCAATGGAAGAGAAAAACTACGAAATAGAATATCTACACTGTTCATCAGACCCTGACTCATTAGATGGAGTTTTTATACCAGCTATAAAATTTGCAATAATCGATGGAACATCACCCCATGTAGTTGACCCTAAAAATCCTGGAGCAGTAGATGAGAACGTACACCCATTGGGGATATTTTTTATATAAGCAATTATAATAAAATACTATGCAATAAACACTTCAGTCTCACCAAGCTGAAGTTTTTTCATGCCCAAAATCCTAACAATAAGAGTTCTTTTTATCTTAGCATAAATCTAGAAAGCTAGGTATAGTTAGACATCAATGTAAAATGATTAATGGCAATATTAAGAAAAGTCGGCATGTTATTACATAATTCACTACCTCATATTACATATAAATATAATAAGAACATTGTAGATGTATAATAAGTATGGTAAAAATATTAATAAATAGTATTTTAAGTTATAATGTCTGAAAACAAAGAATTATGGTTTGGATTAGAATAAACATATTATTCGTTGAAAGGATTAAAAATATTGTTTTTAAGAAATATTTTTTGATAAGTTTCACAAATAATATATTAAATAACATACACGTAAGTAAGAAAAAATGATTATATTTAAGCAACAGAAAGTGGAACAAAATAAAATTATTATAAAAGGAGATTAGCTAATGTTAGAACAAGTCCCATGGAGAAAACATATCAATCTTAGTCCAGATAATTTATTGAGAGATGTGTTGAAAGTTGTATTTGATGAGGATGGTGGAAGTGAATTTTGGCTTAAATACCAAAAGAATCATAATCTAAATTGTATTCGAGACATTCATACAGAAGAAGAATTGAAGATTTTAGGAGATCCTGAATATGTGACTAATCAAATTACTATAGCATTACGAGACTACCCAGTAGAATATTATGTACCAAAAAGTCTTATCAAAAATAAGTCAAAATTGATGTTATCTGTAACTGGTGGAACTACTGGTAAAGAGAAGACAGCAATATTTAATACTAAAGGCTTGTTTGAAGATTATGGTTTCATGGGGTATCATTTCATAACAAAACATGGATTTTCCTATACTGGAGAAGGGTATAGCTTATTATATGCAGGACCCACTGGTAATCATTATGTAGGTAAGTCTATTAAGCGTATGGCAGAAAACACAAATGCTCTGTTTTATGCAATAGATATGGATACGCGAATATTCAAGAAATTCCTTATTGCTCAAAAATATGACGCAGTTAATCTGTATATGGAACATATAATGGAGCAAATAGTGGATATTCTAAAGACAAAGAAAATTGATTGTCTAGTTACAACATCTAAAATACTGGAAGAATTATATAAGTATATTGATGTTGATGCCTTAGGTTTAAAGATGATAATGAATTCTGGAACTGCTACATCGCCTGATACATTGAAAGTATTCACTAATGAAATATATAAGAATGTTATATTTATGGGTGCCTATGGAAATGCATTATTCGGTCCATCTTTTGAGATACCACGTAAAGAGAATGATTACAATATGAGATATTATTCTAATTATCCTTATATCCAGATAGATGTAGTATCTAAAGATGATTTGTTTTCTAAGGTTAACTATGGAGAGACAGGTAGGGTATTAATGAGAAGATATACACCAGAATGCTTTATTCCTTATTACGTAGAGCGTGATATTGCTGAACGAATAATGCCTTCTAAGGAAAATGGCATATTCTGGGACGGAATCATGAATCCTAGACTTAACCAAGATATGGCTGGGAAAATTGTAGAAGGGGTTTATTAATTATGATTAGTATTCCATTAAAAATAGGTAATGAAGATTATTATACTATAGAAAAAAATATAGTAACAGATTTATCAGGTAAAGCAATTGCAGAATGCTCTATGGCTCCATCAATAAAAGTAGATCAAGCTAATGATATGTTCTGTGCAAATAAAACATCTTGTAGAGACATAGATATTTATCAACTTATAGAAATATTTAATCGAGCAGCTGATATTTTTAAGGGTAATGTGCTGATGGGAAATGAAGTACTTTCTTTTGATGATTATATTAATATAGTTGTAGAATCAACTGGCTTACCAGTACGTTATGTCAAAGAAGGACAAGCCGTCATATACTATTATTTTAAAAATATAGGCAATATACTTAAGGCACAATCACCTAATATGTCTTTAGACGTATACAATGAACATATGTATATGAAGGGCAATAAGACTATTGGTTGGATAAAAGATGGTATAGATGTAGGTGTAATCTCTCCAAGTAACAATTCAACAGTACATACAGTATGGATGATGGCATTGGCAATGAAATCGCAGATTATGATTAAACCATCTTTAAATGAAGTTTTTACACCATTAAGAATTATTCAATCTCTTTTAGATGCGGGTTTACCAAAGGAATTTGTTTGTTTCTTGCCTGGTAATCACAAAATAACAAATAAAATTTTATCTACAACGTCAAAAGGAATATTATTTGGAAGTAGCGATGTCATAGATAGATATAAGAAGGGCTTTCCTAATGTAAAATATTATGGACCTGGATCATCAAAGTTATTTGTTGATGAAGATAGTGGTGTAGATTTCGACAAAGTAGTGACACATGCCATTGATGGAATTGTGAGTTATGGAGGAAAAGGGTGTATTTCTATTTCTTCTATCATATGTACAAAAGATGGAAAAAAATATTCAGATTCTATAGCAGAAAAGTTAAGCCATACTCATATATATAATCCCTTGGATACTAAAGCAATAATTCCAGCAGTCAAAGAAACTAATTTGTGTACAGCTCTAAATAAATATATACAAATAATGGTTGATTTAGGAGCAGAAAACATGTCACAAAAATATATAGGATCTGACCCATATGTAGTATCAGAAAACTGCAATTATCTATTACCAACAGTATTATATATGGAACCTACACATCCTATGTTTGGAATAGAATTACCATTCCCTTTTGTTACTGTAACGAGTGCCAGTGGAAGTTTGGCTAAGAACCTATTAAGAAAGTCTCTGGCTGTATCAATTATAAGTGATGATAATGAGATATATCAAGAACTTTTGCAAGATGAAAGTATTCAAATGATTCATCGGGGATTGTTAGAAAATGTATATGATGTAGATCCTGAAAAACCATTTGAGGGATTTATGAGTGACTATTTGTTTAAAGTTAAAACGATATAAGTGGGGGATAAGATGATAGTAAAAGCGCCTGTTAATAGTCTAAGATCAGCAGAATTACAATGTAAATATGGAGCGAAAGAAATATATCTAGGATTAAGAAGTGATAAATTGAATAGGCTTTCCTTTTCAGGAAGGGGCAGTATAAAGGTTGATAAAAAGGGCTCTAATAGTAATATTGAGAGTGGTGAAGAATTAAATAAAATAATTAACCATTGCCATGACAAGGGAGTAAGCGTTGCATTGGCAGCCAATTGTCCTTCATTACCAGATGCTATGAAGGATGGTTACGAAGAGTATATTAATGAAGTCGTAGAATTAGGTGTAGATTCAATTATTGTTGGTGATCTGGCGTCATTAATTCTAGTAAGAAAAATTGTACCAAAAGATTTCTATGTTACTGCTTCGGTTTTCATGGAATCATATAATATCGGGGTTGTTCAGATGCTGAAACACTTGGGAGCAAATGAAGTGTATATTCCTCATCATCTTAAATATGATGAAATAGAAAAAATATGTGATGAGGGATTGAATATTGGAGTATTTGCTAATTATGGTTGCTCCTTTAGTAACGGACGTTGCGGACTTATACATAGATGGGGTGAAGAAATAGATATGGGAATACCTTGTCGAGCAAAATTTGATATAAGTAGTAAGAATGGAAGTATCAAAGAGGCATACCCTATATTGGATTTTGGTTTGGATTGCTGTTTATGTACAATTAAAAAATTAATGGATTTTAATATCCATTCTTTAAAGTTAATAGATAGAGCAACCCCTGTAGAGCAAGTTCTACCTTTTACCAAAGTATATTCAACTGCAATTAAGATGTTTCAAGAAGGTAAAAATTTAGATGAAATAAAGGCTATGGCATTTAAAACAGTGCCTTGGTGGGAAAATCAGTTTTGTGCAACTAAAAATTGTAGATATATGGATAATTGCTATAGCAGTTATTATATTTAACTTTTGGAGGGTAATATGAATATTGAAATAAGAGTCAATACCATGGAAGAAGCGTATACATTGATGGAATCTCAGGTAAATATAATAGCGGTTGGTAATGAGAATTGTGTATATAAAGTACCCAAGTATGAGGAAATAAGAGATTTAGTCAATGAAGCACGTAATAACAATAAAAAAATAAGGGTCGTATTTCCAAAAACACCAAATATACATTTTGATAATATGCTTGAACTTCTTAAAAAAACAGCAAATCTAGATGTTTTAGTAACTATAAATGATTATGGATTAATGTTTAGAGCTAAAGATATAAAATTGATGAATGGTTTTGCTATCGGTAGAGTTTTGGCATTCTCTCTACTTACATCTAGTCCTTGGTACGATCTTCTTGTAGAGGGTGAGAATCAAGAAATAAAAAAAGCACTTGCAACAAGTAATATGGATAGTACATATAAATTAGATTTTGTAAAAACACTTGGTGCTAATGAGATTGAAATAGAATATTTGAAAGAAGTCTGTGAGAATACTGAAAGAATCATAGAAAAAACATTTAAAGTATCAGCCCATTATGAATCTTGTTTGGTTGGTTATAGCAGGTGTTGTCCTGTCAAAAAAATGCTTCAGGAAGAAACAAGTACTTGTGCTGAAGAAATTGCATGTAGTGAACCATACTATATAGAATTTAAAGAAAAATTTAATACTATACCTGTTCAGAATAAAAAGAACAACTATAATTCAATGACGCATTACGTTGAAGATGAACTGGTTAAGAAGATATTCACACCTCTCATGGTTGTTGGAAATGGACTATACAAGAAAAATGAAAATAATAATTTTGAGTATAAAAATGTATCCACTATGATTATCAATAGTGTTTTCTATGATGATAAGGAACATTTAGAAAATGTATTCGAATTATTAAAAATAAAAAAGGAGATAAGCGAATGTTCAATAGTAAAGAAACAGATAGGATAAAAAACTTGGTAGAAAGTTATCTAGAAAAAAACGACAATATTGACCAATGGGACAAAATTCTAAGAGACCAATATCACCTTGATGCTATTAACTTAATCCTGGATTTAGCTAAAGACAATGAACACTACAAAGGAAAAATGCACAAATTAGATGGTACTAAGATTAACAACTTAGATGAGTTTAAGAAAATTGAGTTTACAACAAAAGATGAATTAAGAGGAAAACCTTATAAGACAGTATGCGTTGATAAAAGCAAATTAGCACAATTAAATATTTCAACAGGGACAACAGGTGGAGATAACATTTTCTGCTTTTATACAATGAATGATTTATATTGCAGCGAAATCCAAACTAAATATCCGGAACTGATACCATTAAAAGAAACAGATATTGTTGTTAATGCTCTACCATATGAGATGAGCTCAGCAGGAATATCTCTACAAAGAGTATTCCAAGTAGGTGAAAGAGCTATTGTTCTTCCAGCAGGTAAAGGAGGAGTATATTCTACTCCTCAGAAAACTGTGGAGCTTATGCATAAACTACAGGCAGAAGTTTTAATGACATCTCCATCATATGCAGCAACATTATATGAATATGCACTTGAGAGCGATTTAGATCCTATAAAAGACTTTAATCTAAATAGGATTTGGCTTACTGGTGAAGGCTGTAGTGATACATATAGAAAGAGAATTGAAAAAATATGGGGAGCACCATCATACTTCTACTATGGTTCACTTGAATGTGGTTCTCTAGGAATGGAATGTCGTTATAGAAATGGCTATCATATTCCAGAAGCTCATGTCTATATGGAAATTATTAACCCTGAAACTGGTGAGACCTGTGACGAAGGAGAAATTGGCGAAATAGTCACAACAACTCTAGTTAGGGAAGGTCAACCATTTATAAGATATAGAACTGGAGACTTAGGAATTATTAAAACAGTTGAATGTGAATGTGGCATCAAAGAAAGAAAGCTTGCTCTTAGAGGTAGAGTATGCGATCAATTAAAGTTAGATGGTAGAATATTCTCACCATTTTATTATGAAGATTATCTAATGAAAGTAGAAGAAGTAGGGTTATGGTATCACTTCATTGTTAAAAGTGATGGATTGACAATTAGAGTGGAAAAGAATTACGGTACTGATATTAGCGATGATGAATTAATAGAAAAAGTTGTAAAAGTGATAAAAGAGGGTACTGGAACTATTCCAATGGTAGAAGTTGTTGATAAAATACCAAGAGTTTTTACAAAAGCAGTAAGAGTAATCCAAGAGGGTTAAAAGGAGGTTTATATGTTAGCTATTGAGGTAGAAAACTTAACAAAACAATATGGCAAACATTTTAAAGCGGTTGAAAAGGCAAGTTTCTCTGTTGAAACCGGAGAGATATTAGCACTACTTGGACCTAATGGTGCTGGTAAAACAACATTATTTAAAATGATGACATCATTAAGCAAGATTACAGCAGGTAAAGTAAATATTATGGGATATGATTTACACAAAGATGAGTATAAGGTTAAAAGCTTAATCGGTTATTCATGTCAAGAAATTGGGCTTGATCCAGAATCTTCAGTTCTTTTTAATATGCGATTATTCGGTAAGTATCAACATATATATGGGGATAAGCTGAAAAAAAGAGTGGATTTTTTGCTTCAATTATTTGAACTGAAAGAAGTGGAGAATAGAAAAGTTAAATTGCTATCAGGTGGAATGAAAAAGAAATTGGAAATAGCAACAAGTTTAATAGCAGAACCTAAAATATTATTCTTGGATGAACCCACACTTGGGTTGGATATAGAGTCCAGAAAAAAATTATGGGGATATATTCAGCAATTAAATGAAGAACAGGAAATGACAATAATTCTTACTACCCACTATTTAGAAGAAGCAGAGAAATTATGCGATAAATTAGTAATTCTGGAATCAGGTAAAATTATTAAACAAGGGTATATAAATGACCTCAAAGAAGAAGTTGCTAATGATTTAATAAAGATTAATTTTTCTAAATATGAAGAACATGAAGCTATTGAATATGCTTATAGCAAACTTACGAACTTATCTTTTGTTAACGAAGTAAAAAAGGTTAAGCAGGAATTAATTGTATCAGTGTCAAACGGTAGAAGTTATATTACAGATATCTTGGATGAAACGAAGAACTGGAAATATAATATCAAGAGCATTATGGTAACAGAAGCTTCATTAGAAGATATATATCTAGAACATACAGGTAATTATATTAGAGAGGTGTAATTTATGAATTTTTTTAATGATATTTTCACAACAACCCAAAGGTATCTGAAATCACAAGTACAAACTCCATACTTTTTGGTTTTCAGTATAGCCCAGCCTATTTTTTGGCTTATTATCTTTGGGCAATTATTTGAAGGTATGTTTACGACGGGAGGCTATAGCTATATTCAGTTTATTACTCCTGGTATTGTGGTTATGAATGTTTTATATGATGCGGGTTATTCAGGGATGAGTGTTATTGAGGATATTGAACACGGAGTTTTCTATAAAATATTAGCATCACCTACTAATAAATTAGCTATTGTAATTGGTAATCTATTAGCTTCTTTTTTAAGTATTTTTATTCAGGTAACAATTGTAATTATTATTGCTTTAATGCTTGGATTCAGCTTTTATGGTAATTTATTAGATTTACTTATCATGATTGTAGCAATAGGTTTATTAGCCTTTGGTGTTTCAGGCTGTTCTAAGGCATTAGCATTTTTCACAAGGAAAGATGACCCAGTGGTTATTATAGTTAACTTTATCACTATGCCTCTTATCTTTCTATCAAGCATATTATTACCAGCAGAAAGTATGCCAAATTGGGCTGGGAAACTTATCCTATTTAACCCATTGGAATATGCAGTTAGAATAGTGAGACAATGTTGTTACGGGGCTGTAAAAGATGCTAACTTCGGTTACTATCTGGTTATACTATTATGCTTTGCAATAGTAGGGGTGATTTTATCAACATTAGGAATTAAGAGAACAACTGATTAGAATAGGAGGAAAGACAATGATTATTGATGCTCATACACATATATCAGATACGGATTATGGTAATATAGACATATACGAAAAGGAAAGTAGTGTAGCTGGAATAGATAAATCAATTCTATTTCCAGGTGGAAGTATAGATGTTCGAAAAATGACAAGATACATTACAATGAAGGACGCTCCACCTAAAGTTCCATTCAACAATAAGCTTATAGGAGATATTGTTAAAAGAAATCCGGATAAATATAGGGCTTTTATGGGGATAAATCCAAAAGCACTTAATACAAAGGATACACTGGATATTCTTGAAAAAGGAGTTAAAGAAGAGGGTTTTGTTGGATTGAAGCTGTCACCTACATCTCATCAGTTATCTTTTTTTGATGCTACAGTGCAAGAGCTTTTTAAGCTATGTGGGGAACTAGGGATACCCGTTTATGCACATACAGGATTTGGAGCGGGTATTTCAACCGATGACTTTGCAGCTTGTGCCAAAGATTTTCCTGAAACTAATTTTATTTTGGGGCATATGGGATTTGGTCCTGCGGATATTGACGCTGTTATGCATGTTAAGGCATTGGATAATTTATTTATTGAGACTTCTGGAGGAAGTAGCATTATTATTAAACAAGCCTTTAAAATACTAGGTGACAATAAAATGATATTTGGTTCTGAGTATCCAATGCATTCTATAAAAAGCGAGCTCACAAAGGTAGAAGAATTAGAAATATACGGAAACCTTGACAATATACTATATAAAAACATACAAAATCTTGTTAAACTATCATGAATAAAGAAGTAATTCTAATAACAGGAGCAACTGATGGCATTGGATTTGAATTAGCAAAAAAACTGTCCAACAGTTCTAAAAAGATTCTTTTACATGGTAGAAATATAGAAAAATGTGAGAGAGCAATAGAAAAAATTAAATCATCTACAGGAAATGACAATCTAATACCACTTCCATTTGACTTGGAAAGTATAGATGAAATACATAAAGGTGTTACTGAAATTGCGAAAAAACATACAGATCTGAAAGTAATAATCAATAATGCAGGTATATTTACAAAAAAATATGATATAACAAAAGATAATATTGAAAAAATGTTCATGGTTAATCATTTTTCGCAATTTATTTTAATTAAAGAAGTGCTTAAGATAGAGGAGTTAGATTTAAAAAGAATCGTTAATACTGGTTCATTAGCACATTTACACGTTAAGTTTGACATAAGCCATATAGTTGATAGTGCTAATTTTAATCCATATAAAGTATATGGTGCTTCCAAATTATATTGTTTAATGCATGCCTATCTACTAAGCGAGAAGTTAAGAAATAGAGGTATTTTGGTTAATTGTTATGATCCAGAATTCATAAACACAAAGTTAAGTAGAGAAGGTTGGGAAATACCTCCTAATGGCACCTTTGAAAATGCAATTAATACAGTTGTATCTATTTTAAATAATAACTTTGAGACTGGAAAATATATTAGTAATGAAAAGATTATTGATGGATCTAAGTGTTCAAGTAATGTGGATTGTATGCAAGAATTATGGAACTACGATTGCTTACTCTACGAAAGAAAAATAAATGAAAGGAAATAAAACGTGAATCATTATTATGAAGATTATTTAAAAATTAATTTACCATTCTGTGATTATGAAACAAGTACTGAAAAGATATATGATGAAAATATCTACTCATTTCACGAAGACACTATGTCAAAAATCATGGCTATAGGTAGAGAACATTACCAAGATATATATACGATAGCAGTTTCATTATTAATACAGAACTATATTGATTATGATGATTTAATATTATCAATTCTTACTGATGAAAAATCATTAGTAAGAGTTGATAATAGAGAAGATATAACAATAATGGAACTGATAAACAGAATGAACCAAACAAAGATTGTTATTAATAAGGAGAATAATGATTCAATAGATGTAGATATACTGATTGCTTATAATGAGTATAGTTGTAATCTAGAATCATTATCACCATACGAACTTATATTTGATTTTAGTAATATTAAGAATAGAGAACTTTTAATTAAATATAACTCTTCTATTATCAATCCTAATTATATTGACTTACTTGCAAATAATTTAGAGATGACTTTATTATCCTTATGTGCAGACTTAAATGCCAAGAAGAGCAAGATAAATTATATCTCACATTATGAGCAAAAAATGCTCTGTGAATTTAATGATACCGACAAAAGATATAACAACAATCAGACAATATATGATTTGTTTACATCACAAGTAGCATTGACACCCGATCAAATAGCACTAAAGTTTGGAAATCGTACTCTAACATATTCTGAACTCTTTAAAGCATCAAGTGAATTAGCCAGTGAACTAGAACGGATATTGTTGAATCGAAGAGAACCAATAGGTGTCTATATTAATAGAAGCATCGAAATGATTATAGCTATGTTTGGTATTATGAAAGTTGGGTGTCCATATGTACCATTAGATCCCAATTACCCTGATGAAAGAATAGATTATATTATTTCTCGATGTCAGATGAATTACGTATTAACCCATAACCAGACTAATGAAAAAGAGTTGAAGAACGTAACTAAATTAAACATTGAAAACCTACCCATGCATAATAGAAGAAAATTAGAAACAACTGTCAAACCGAAAGATCTTGCATATATTATATTTACATCGGGAAGTACAGGTAACCCAAAAGGAGTTCTCATAGAACACAGACAAATTGTCAATACATTACAGTGGCGTAAAGAATACTATAGGTTCTCAACAGCAGATTCAGTGCTGCAATTACCTTCATTTTCTTTTGATAGCTCAGTAGAAGATATATTTACTCCTTTGATTAGTGGTGCAACCTTAGTTCTCATAAACGATGAAGAAAGGTTCAATATAAGTTCACTGCAGTATTATATTGAAGAATACAACATAACACATCTCATGATGTTACCTAGCTATTATAGAGTTATATTAAACGATATTTATACAAGTTTAGAAGGAATAAGGAGTATAACTTTAGCCGGTGAAGCAATAAATAAAAGCCTTGTAGAAGATCATTTTAATAGATTACCCAATGTTAAAGTGTATTCGGAATGTGGACCAACAGAGGCAAGTGTTTGTGCTAATGTCTATGAATTTGATAGTGACAATATACGAGTATTATTAGGTCCTCCAATACACAATGTAAAATGCCATGTAGTAAATAGAATGAAAAAATTGGCACCAATTGGAGGGATTGGAGAGTGTTGGATCGAGTCGCCAGGGGTAGCTAGAGGATATTTGGGACAGACATACAACGAAAGGTTTATTGAAAAAGACGAGTACGACTTTAATAAATCTTATAAAATGTATAAATCTGGTGATATTGTGAAATGGACTTATGATGGAAATATTGAATTCTTGGGAAGAAGAGATAATCAAGTTAAAGTAAGAGGTTTTCGAATCGAAATAGGGGAAGTTGAAAAACACATTTTGGATACCAAATGTGTGGAAGATGTAGGTATTGTTGTCAATGAAGATTCCATTGGTGAGCGATTCCTAGAAGCATTTGTAGTATTTAAAAAGAATAAGAATGTCAATGACCTTAGAATATCACTTGCTAAAAAAGTACCTAATCATTTAATTCCAACTTCTATTATTAGTATTGATAAAATTAAAAGATTACCAAATGGCAAACTTGATAGGGCAAATATTAAGAAGAATAACATAGACAATCTTGTAGATCATGAAGAGAAATATACTCCTATGGAAGAGAAACTACACAAAATAATTGGTAATATAATCAACAGGAAAATATATAGTAGCGAAGAGCCTTTAGAATATTATGGTATTACTTCTCTTCAGATTATAAAGATCATATATGATATTGAAAAAAATACTGGCTGCAAGCTCACTTTAACCGACATATACCAGTTGAATTCAATTAATAATATTGTCAAGTTTATAGAATCTCAAAACCAAGGTAACCTTGTAACGGATATTGACAAAGCCATTACAAAGATGAATTCTAATTTGGGGATAAGCAGTCAGTATAAGTATGATTATATGATTCAAGGGAAGTACAGACTAATTCTAAATAACAAAAACCGAGAAAAAGAAGGTCAGGTTATACAGTTTATTGATAAGAATTTTGATAATACTATATATCCTACTAAGATTATATATGAATCTGATGCAAAATCTAATACGGACTCAGAATCATTATATCATGAGACTAATATAAAGGTTCATGAACTATATTCTAAGCTAAATGATGACATCAAAAGATTTAATAATGAGCTGTTCTGTAATAAAGAAGAAAAGAAGTTTGCTTTTAATGGTATGCAGAGTGGGCATGTAATGATACCCAATAGATATACAGGTGATATGTTTATAATTAATAATACTGTATCCCTTGAGAAAATAAAAACAACAATTATGGACATGATTAAATCCCAAACACTTCTTAGAAGTAGAGCAGTCTACTTAAATGGAGAATGGTATTGGGAGGAGCACAAGATGCCAGAAGCACTAGATATTCCTTTTATAGATATAACAGATTATTCCTTATCAATGCAAAAAGAGATTATTAATAAGCTATATGAACAGAATTATTTTGTTGATTATAATAAGAAATATAGAGAAGATGGATCTTTATCTTACACTATTATCTTAGTTAAGAGAGCGCTTGGTGATTATATACTGTTATTCTTTGCAGATCATATCATATATGATCAAGTAAGTTATGAAGTCATTAAAAAGACATTTGAAACTTTCCAGGTGAACCAATTAAAAAAAGATTTCTCTTATTATGTTTCAGTTCTGGAGGACTCATTGTCAAGTAATGGTGGAAAGCAGGAAGGATTGATTGAAAGCTTAAATATGACTCAGTTTAGTCAATCTATTATCAAATGTTATGAAAAAATGTCCAAGCTGCCAAAAGGACAACCAACAAAATACAGTATACGTTTTAAATACAGAGATGATGATTTGGATGTATTCAAAAACGCGCTTCATATGTATAGTAGTATTATTTCAGGATTAACTGGAAGTAATAAATTACCAGTATGCATGCTTAGCTATGGTAGAAAGTACGGTAATGAAAGCTTTCATGATTCTATAGGAGAATTTGTTGATATACTTCCAATTTTAGTTGATGTGGGAAATATATGTAGTACCTTGAAAAAGCTTGATGAACAGATTGATTATCTAAATAATAACTCAATAAGTATAGCTACTATTATTTTTAATAAAAGAATACGTCCATTATACAAACAGTTTTTGAGATTATTTATGCCAGTATCGGATATATATGTACCTAACTTTCTAAAGTTTAATTTTGTAGGGTTTAAAGACATGGAATCTGATAAGCTCATAAAAGATATTTTAGATAATCATGAAAAACTGAATTATACTCAACGTAGCGGTGGTATTGTTTGTGAAGTGTTCTGCTTGAAGAATAATGAGTTTCTTATGGAGATTGATACGGATTATCATATTGAAGTAGATGATATAAAAGGGTATATCCATAATGTATGCAAGGATGAAGAGATTTATATTATGGAGGTGAAAACATGTTAGGAGAATATTATTTTAGGTTATCAGATTTTAATGAACAAGAATTAGAAAATGAGATAGATATTATCGCAATTGGGCATATGGGATGCTGTAGAGCATTACCAGATTATAATGAAATACTGGAAGTATATAATACCTGTAAAAAACATAATAAAAAACTGAGACTATACACACCAAGGGTTCCTCAAGAACATCTGCAATTTATGATGGAATATCTTCAAGAAATCAGTATGCTGTTTGAAAGTGATTTCTTTCAATTAGTCATTAATGATATTGGTTTACTGCTTTGGATGAAAGAGAAGGATTATAAACCTAAACAACTGATTTTAGGGGCAACCTATTCATGGAGTGCAATGCAAAACAGTTTATATGACAATATTATACGTGATGAAGAAGAGGATATTAAGCGAATGTACGCTCAGGTTAATAATAATAATGACATTCGACTTTCCTTCTTAAAGGAATTAAATATTACTGAAGTTGAGGTTCCTAATATAAAAGGAGTCTTAGAACAGGTTGATAGGATTAGAGATAATGGATTTGCAATTAGTGTATTTAAAACCTTTATTTTAGCTGGTTTTTCCCGTTCTTGTGTACATTGTAAGATTAAAAAGATTAAAGCCTCTGATTGTAACAAAGAATGCGAAGAAGTATTTAAATTAGACATGAATCAGATGTGGGATTATTTAACAGGTTCATTCCCTTATTTTGTTGATAAACCAGAAATTAATACTTATTACAGCTCATTGTTTGTACATGGAAATATGCAATATAGAGAACTAAAGAATAGTATAAAAGGAGATGAAGATCAACTTAATTTAATGAAAGATACTATTATTAAATGTTCTGGATTAGATAAGTTGGAAAGAGACTATGAGTATGAAAATAAAATGTCCGGTCAATTCATTAAAAGTAGCTAAAACACAAATAGCATTAGGAGCCACAGAATTATATTTAGGGGGCTCCAGTAATGAACTAGCAAATATAACATTTGGCGGTAGAGGCAAAACAACTTGGTCTGGCAATAACTGTACTGTTAATAATGAAGAACTAAAAGAAATAGTTAGTTATGCTCATTCTAAAGGAGTAGAGGTTTCCTATACGGTAAATATGCCTATCATGTATCAAGAGATAGTTGATCAATATTTAAAATATGTTGAAGAAGGGATTAATGCTGGTGTCGATTCAATTATTATTGGATCAATTGAAAGTCTATTATTACTTAATAAGTATAAATACCCTGTAAAATATACTGCTAGTGTTTTTACAGAATGCTATAATGAGAAATTTTTAAAGTGGTTAGAAGAAATGAATGTAAGTGAAGTATATTTACCACATCATCTCAAGTTAGAGGAAATAGAACAACTTTCAAAAAGCACATCCATGGATATTGGAGTATTTGCACATTTTGGTTGTTCAAATAGTAATGGCGCTTGCTTTTTATATCATGAAGCAGGAGAAAATATAAATGTAGGTTTACCATGCCGAGGAAGCTATGAAGGGTACTCATCTTCAAGAAAATTAAAAGCATCTAATTATTTAGATGCAGGTACAGACTGTTCGGTATGTTCAATTAAGCAATTATATGATGCAGGAGTCAAGTCATTAAAGATTGTTGGAAGAGGAAAAGATATTACGCTATTAGGTGCATTGACAAAAGTATATAAAATGGCTGTAGATGCTCTTGACGACAATTTTGATCCTGATGCCATCAAGGAACAAGCAATAAAATTAATGCCAATGATGAAAACTGATAATTGTGATTTACGAAGATGTAAATACTTGTCAGGAACACCGATTTTGAATTCATTTGTTTAAGGAAGAGAGTGATTATATGTATGGAAAAATAAAAAGGTTAAATAAATTATTTGATACTAGAAGTAATCATACAATTATTGTACCTATGGACCATGGAGCAACAGTAGGACCTATAAAAGGGTTGGATAGCTTAGGTGAAACTATAAATCAACTTGAAAATAAATTCGTTAACGGTGTTGTACTATGTAAAGGACAGTTGAATGACATTGACATTATTAAAAATTGTCATGTTCCAATTATAGTACATTTGAGTAATTCGTCGCTTCTATCACCATCTACTAATTTTAAAACATTAGTTGGTAGTGTAGAGGAGGCTATTGCAATTGGAGCTGATGCCATTTCAGTACATATTAATTTGGGAGCAGATAATGAGCATACAATGCTTTATGATGTAGGAAAAGTTGCTGACGCTTGTTTTAGATGGGGAATGCCTCTATTGGTTATGACTTATGTAAGAGGAAATAAAGTTCAAGAAAATCCAGATAGTATTAAGTTAGCAGCACGTGTTGCACAGGAAATAGGGGCCGATATTGTAAAAGTAAATTACACTGGAGATATTGAATCCTTCCAAGAAGTTGTATCCGGAGTATCTATTCCTGTGGTTGCTGCAGGTGGAGGATATGATGATCCTATAGGTGTACTACAAACAGTGAATGATATAATGACTGCAGGTGCATCGGGAATATCTTTTGGCAGAAAAGTATTCCAAAGCACCAATCCAACTAAAATAACAGAAGCTTTGTCAATGATTGTACACAAGACTCATTCACTTGAAAAAGCTATTGGGCATATTCAATTAAGTGATAATTACGTTGAAGCCACTACTTCATTGAGATTCAGTCATAAATGTAGTTGAGACATTTTCATATTATGAAATTGTCTTAGTAATATAACAATAAAAAAATACAATAGGATATTTAGGAGGAAAAAAATGAATAAAAAAGTAGAAATTTCATTTATTCAGTTTGGGATTGAAGCTGATCCTTTTGAGTCAGCTGTAGTAGAAACTAATGTTAATAAGGTATGTGCCATGATTGATGAATTAGAGCCACATACAATGGATCTAATTATTTTACCTGATGAAATATTTGGGGCTTATGCTTATGGACCAATGAACATACCTTTGGACTTAGAAAATGAATATCTTGATAAAATTAAAGAAAAGGCAAAGCAGTATTCTGTATATATTGCTGGTTCAATAATGGCAAAACAAGATTATATAAGTTCATATAGTAAAGGTTTTTTAATTGACCGCAAGGGAGAGCTTGTATTTGAGCAGAATAGAAATAATGTCTTTGCCCAAGAAACAAGATTTGTTATTAAAAATAAAGATGAAATTAAGGTATATGAAACGGATTTTGGGAAAATAGCTTTATGTGTAGGAATTGATATTCTATTTCCTCAAATATCACAACAGCTTATTGATAAGGAAATCGATATTATAATATCTCCTAATATGTATTATGGTAAAAATGAAGAAACTAATGAATTAGGATATTCATCAGGATTTTTCCAAGTAGCTGCAAGAGCAAGAGCAATGGAGAATCAAGCATTTGTATTGATGAGTAATAGCACTGGGATAAATTATCATACAGATGATCAAATGGTAGGAAAAAGCATGGTTGTCTATCCAAACGGAAAATATTATGAAACTGATCAAAGCGAAGGTAGTTATAGTTTTGAGTTGGATTTAGCTAATTGTGAAGATAAGTATATGTCGGTTTATGATTTAAAAACTCTAGCAGACGTTAACAGTAATTAAGATAGGTGTCAAAATATTATTTGGTAAAACGATAATTATAGCAAATAAGTTTAAATATTAAGTAAAGGAATGAGAATAAATGAAGAAAGAATTATGGTTTGATGGTAGTGTTTTAAGCCCTGAGGAAACTGGTTTGATTACCGATGCAACTAATCGAGGCTATACTACTGTTATATTGAATAAAAATCAACTAAAGAAAGTAAAAGTTTCTAATAGAGTGAAAAAAGCTATACGAATAAGTTCAATAGAAGAAGTTGAGAAATTTGACAAGATTGACATTTTTATTGTGGATAATTTAAGTATGGCTGAACAACTTATCAATATGAATAAATGTACTGCTTATTATACCACTGTAAATGATAGAGAAAATATGGAAAAAGCAGCAGACATTAGGATACCTTTAAATTACTTGATTATTGAGTTTCAAGATACTACCAATATTCCTCTAGAACTAATTCTTGCTAAATTACAAAATGACAAGGTGAAAGTAATGAAGGTAGTTAATGAAAGCTCAGATGCTATCGTCGCTATGGGAGTTATGGAAGTTGGATCAGCAGGAGTTATTATGAAGAGTAAAAATATTCACGAGATTGTAAATCTAAGCAATGAAATAATAAAGAAAGAAATGAAGAAAATGGATTTAGTAGAATGCGAAGTTGTAGAAATCAAGCATCTAGAATTAGGGGAAAGAGCATGTCTGGATTCGACTAGTATCATGAGCAAAACAGAAGGGATGATAGTGGGTTGCACATCAAGTGGAGGACTATTAATATGTTCTGAAGTGCATTATCTCCCATATATGAATACTCGTCCTTTTAGAGTGAATGCAGGTACTATATCATCTTATGTATGGGGGCCTAACAATATAGTTGAATATATTTCAGATTTAGAGGCTGGAAGTAAATTACTGGCTGTAGATATTAATGGTGATTCTAGAACCGTAAATGTTGCAAGAGTTAAGTCAGAAGTTCGTCCTTTAATACTCATAGTGACAAGATACAAAGACGTGGAAATAAAAGCTATTATGCAGGATGACTGGCATATGAGAGTATTTTCACCTGAGGGTAAGGCTGTTAATATAACAGATTTAAAACCTGGTGACAAAGTTATGGGGCATTGTAGTGAACCAGGGAGGCATGTAGGCATTAAAATTTCAGAGACAATCATAGAAAAATAAGTAACAAGCTCTGATATTCCCAGAGACTATATTATAGTAGGAGGAATCATTATGCGCACATTTGAAGAAATTAATAAGAAACGCCTAGAGAATCTAAATAAAACTTTAAAAAATATACATAAAAGTCCTATGTACAGGGATAAATATAATTTTGAAATAGAGGAATTAAATGATTTATCTGAATTAAGGAAATTTGAAATTACAACAAAAGAGGAGTTAAGAGCATATAGCCCATCTGGAAATTTGGCAGCTGATATGAAGAAAGTTGTACAATACCACGAAACATCTGGTACAACTGGCAAAAGCATATCAACATGGTTGACAAATTCAGATCACCAAGTATGGTGTGACGAGATGGAGAGTGTTGCCCTAAAATTCAACGAAAATGATATCTTAGCTATCAGATTTCCTTACGCACTTTCATTCCCAGCACATATTATCCAAGATATAGTAAAAAAAGCTGGTGGGGTAGCAATACCTATAGATAGTAGGGGCGTAGTTACTCCACATACACGTGTTATTAATCTAATGCTAAAGTTAAAGATTACAACAATAGCATGTTTGCCATTAGAATTAATCATGTTAGCTGAAACAGCAAAATTAATGGGATATGATCCAAAAGAGGATTTTAAATCATTAAGGGGTTTTTATACAATTGGAGAACTGTTAACAAAAGAGAGGAAGAAACAAATTGAAAACATTTGGGGAGTACCAGTATACGATAATTATGGTCTTACAGAATGCGGAGTAGTAGCAACAGCCTGTGAAAATGGCCATTTACACGTAGTAGATGAGAATTTTATAATTGAAATTCTAGACCCTGAAACACTGGAGCCAGTACCAAATGGAGAGAAAGGTATAATAACTATAAGCAATATTAATTTTGAAGGTAATCCACTAATTAGATACTATACTGGTGATATAGGCAGAATAGTAGATGGAAATACATGTGAATGTGGAAAAAGTAGTGAAATTATTGAACATTTTGGAAGAATATATGATATAATTAAAATTGGAGACCAAGAAATATTAATGCAGGAATTACAAGATGCGATTCTGAAAGCTACAGGGGACAAGGTTTCACCATTCTGGATGGTTAGCTTTAATAAGAAAAGATTAACCATTAACTTTGAAGAATCAGATGATAGAGAAGTCTTGGATAAAAAAGCTGCTGAGCAGGAAATATCTAATCTGTTAGGTTGTGAATGTAAAATTAAACTTAATAAATATGGAGAACTTTTTGATAGAGAAAAGTTGCTCAAAATGCAGTTAACCATTAAACCAAAGTATATTGCTGACTATTCTCAGACATCAGATTATCCATGTACATTGAATGATTTATTGAAGGGATATGGAACATTCTAATATGGAATAATCAAATTACATTAAGTAATTTTATAGAATTACAGATGTAAAATAATGTCACGGACTAATAACTGTTTTTATTGACATAGACTATTTTAGTATAATGGTTTATTAGGCTTAGTTTCATAACTACCACCTGTAAAATTGATTTTCTTTGTCTTTTTGTAATAGTCGTATTAAGAGTTGAAATTATAATGAAGGAAGAAAGTAAATGAAAAAAATATTAGTTATAGTATGGATTGTTGCATGCTGTGGTGAATTTTTAGTTCCTTTTATCTTAAGTTCTCGATTAAAGAATTATAGTAATTTAAGAACTGTTATGAGTGCCATAGCTACTAAAGAAAATGGAGTAATAGGTATATTATATAGTTTATGGTTAATTATATTTGGGGTTATAGTTGTTAGCATATCTTATTCGATAATAGACATATCATCAATAGGAACATATAAAGCTGCAATAATAATCTTGGGACTATATGGTATAGGCTGTATTATTTGTGGCATATTTCCAGTAAATAATACAAAAGAAATGCTTACTATTTCTGCTAAAATTCACGGATATGTAGCAGTTATAACATTTTTTATGCTGATGTTCATTCCACTATTACTTAAAAAAGAGTTATATGCAAATGGTCTTAATGGTTTAGCGATAGGATCTAATTTTGTATTCATTGGTTCATTTGTGTTATTTGTA